>DASXJO010000437.1:0-20374 GCA_036497385.1 Candidatus Angelobacter sp.
GCCTGAGCGCCGCCATGGAGAATCTGGTCGGCAAAGAGCGGCATAAGGACCGCATAGGGCATGGCGGTGAAGCTGACCAGACCAAGCAGCGACATAAGGGCACGAACCGGGCCGGTCCCGGCGACGAACTTGAACCCTTCAATGATATTTTCCAGCGGGGAACCTTCAATGGCCATGCGGGGACGATCGATCCTCATCATGGCAAGCCCGGCAATTACGGCGAGAAAGCTAACGCCGTTGGCAAAGAAGCACCAGCCTTCGCCGATGGCGGCAACCACAATGCCCGCAAGAGCCGGTCCCACTATCCGCGCACCATTGAACATGGACGAATTAAGCGCAATCGCATTCACAAGATCGGCGCGCGAGACCATATCGACGACGAAAGCCTGACGTGCCGGCAGATCAATTGCGTTGACCACGCCAGTAAGGGCAGCCAGCGTGACGATCTGCCAGATTTTTACGCGGTGAGAAAGCGTGACCCAGGCCAGGATGAAGGTAAGGAACATCATGGAGGACTGAGTAAAAATCAGGATTTTTCGGCGATCAAAGCGGTCCGCCAGCGCCCCGCCGATGGGTGCCAGCAGGAAAACCGGGATTTGGGAAGCGAATGCCACGGTCCCCAAAAGCAGAGCTGATCCGGTCAGGCGATAGACCAGCCATGATTCGGCAATCTGGTCCATCCATGTGCCAATAAGCGAAATCAACTGGCCGGCAAAAAATAATTGATAATTTCTGTGGCGCAGGGCCCGCAGGGATTCAGGCCATCTGGAATTAAGGCCACTGGCAGCGGTTTGGGGAAGAGCGTCCGGCATCTGCCCATTAGATGCATCTCGGGGTAAGAACACTAACCTTTTTAGAAAGCTACGATTGGCTGGCATGGAGGCGACTGGGAAGGGATAAGATGCACCCGCCGCCCATAGCCCTTGTCCGGTTTGTAAAGTGGGGTTAAGCGGGCAGGGACTACAAGAGCCATGCATAAACCCCAATAAAAATCGTATTGTTTGCGAATTACCTATTTACAGGACAAGGTCTGGCAGAGTATCGTGAGTTCACACCTTGCGAGTTTGTTCGAATGTCTCCTTCTTCCGGAATGAAAGCGGACAAGCACGCGAACCAGCTGTCTTTTTGTTGAATTTGATTTGCCCAACCCTCACTTCAGGAGTAACACAAAATATGTTCAGAAAATCGATTTGTCTGAGCGCGCTGCTCGCGCTTGGCATGGTAGGAAGCTCGTTTGCCCAAAACCTTTCAGCTGCAGCCCAGGCGCAGGTAGGAAGCTCGGACGCATCCACTGGATCAGCGCAAGCAATCACACCACAGATGATTCACAGCGTGCCTTCAGAACTGGTAGCCGATGATTCCACCAACGGCCCGAATGCCATTGCCGGCAACCCCGGTGGCGTCGCTAATGTCATTTCAGTGCCGAACTTTACCCGGTCATTCACCGTCAACGGCACCACATTCCCTTACACCATGGTTGGCAATGATCCGTCTCTGGGCCATATCACCACCATTCCGACCAAGATTGTGGCTGTATCCCTGGTGCTGCTGAATGCGGACGGAACCGTGTTCGATACCGTGGACGCAACTCCATTTGTGGTGCCCACGCTGAATTCCCCCGACTTCCAGAGATTTAAGTATGAACACGACGGTAGCGCGGGTATCCCCGGCGAGCCGACGCAGTTCTCAGATGCCATTCAGCGCGCTGAGTTCGCCAGTTCGATGAAACCCAACTGGCATACAGAATTGGCCCCGCAGGTAGTCGACAGCATCTCGATCACTGTACCGAAATTCGTAAATGTCCGTGTGGGCACTCAGATTGTTCAGGCGATCAACTACCAATCCGGCCTTGCCGCTGACGGCCGCCGTTTTGTGCTGATGCTCAACCTGTTCTTCAACCAGCAGCTTGGTGTCATCATGAATAACGAAATTGATGCGGGCAACGCTACCACTGATGCCATCAACCTGCCGTTGTTCCCGAACACGTACCTGTTCTCGTTCAATCGCGCCAATCCGCAACAGCGTGGCAGCTGCTGCACGCTGGGCTTCCACACGTACTTCACAGATGGCGCTTCGCCTGAGCACCGCTGGATCACCGATTATGCCAGCTACATTTCACCTGGTATCTTTGGCGGCGGCTTTGAAGACGTGACCGCCATCAGCCACGAGATTGCTGAAACCTACAACGATCCGTTCGTCAACAACGTGACTCCGCGCTGGCAGTTCCCAGGCGAGCCCGGCGTCTGCCAAGGCAACCTGGAAACAGGAGATCCGGTAGAAGTCCTTGCGAACGCGACTTTCCCGGTGCCCCTGAAAAATGCTGGAGTGACGACGACCTACCATCCGCAGACCGAAGCTTTATTGCAATGGTTTGCACAGACGGTACCGTCCGATGCTCTTCACGGTGCTTATAGCTACCCTGATCTAACAGCATTGACCGCACCTGCAACGCTTTGCCACTAGAAACAACTCTTCTTTACAAAATGGCACCGGTTTTCCCGGTGCCATTTTTCTATTTGCGAAGCCACGAAGGTATGAAAACTATTTGAGCTAGTAGAAAAATCTTTTCATAACCTATCGGGCCCTTTCCAAATCTCGCAAAAAATCATTGAAATTTTATAGATTCTTGCCGAGTCTCTCATTTACAAGCATCCAGAGTAGGCGTATTGTTGCAAGGCTCCTGTAACTCTGAATTCCCCCCAATCTTTAGGAGAAGTGAAAAATGAGACCCTCTGTTCGATTTAGCCTGCTGTTTCTAGTTTTGATACTTACATTCGCCTTTACTGCTGCCAATGCGCAGCAGGCAGGCGACGATGCCATTGCCCGTGCAGCAATTGCCGGAGGCCGGGCCGATATGGGCGACCGTGGCGTAGTGGACGCTCAACATGTGTCCGTTTTTTCCATCGGTTCCGTGCTTCTTGACGCTGATACCGGAAAGGTCGTGGGCGGAAATAATTTCGCCAGCTTTAACCGCAACGCCAAGGTGAGCGCCGCCGCTCTGGCCGGCAATGACGATAAGTTTGATATCGACGATCCTCGGCCGAATGTTTCCACCATCGACCAGATCGATTCCATCGCCACATTTAGCGGGGCATTTGTTGCCCAGGCCGGTCCTGACACGGACGACGATTTCCGGTTCACCATGGTGGGAAATGACCCGAAGCTCGGTGGCACTACCGTCTACCCGGGCCTGATCCTGGAAACATCCTGGCAATTGCTTAACGCGGATGGATCGGTCTTCAAAACTGTGTCATTCGATCCCTTCGAGAAGCTTTTCCTGGAGTCTCCCAACTTTGAGCCGCTCACCTACCGCTCCGGCCGGAACATCGAGTTTGGAGACGCCGTTCACCGCGCCCAGTTCTTCAACTCCATGAAGAATAATTGGCACACGCTGATCATTCCGCAAGTGGTAGACAAAGTCACGATCCAAGTTCCACGCTTTGTGAATGTCCGGCTAAGCAACGGCACCATTGTGCAGGCCCGGTCTTATTTCACGGGAACTGCAGCGGATGGCAGCACCTTTGTGGAAATGCTGAGCCCGCTCTTCAACCTGTTCTTTGACAATACCGAGGTGAATGAGATCAACCTGGGCAACTTCCGCACCAACGCGATGAATATGTCGCTGTACCCCAACACCTTCCTGTTCAATCTCAATCAGGCTAATCCCAATATTCCAGGCGGCTGCTGCGTATTGGGCTTCCACACCTATTTTGCTAACTTTGACGGATTGTTTCCGCAGCAGCGCTTCGTCAGCCAGTTCGCAAGCTGGATCTCGCCGGGGCTGTTCGGGGCCGGCTTCCAGGACGTGACCGCGCTCAGCCATGAACTGGCGGAGACGTTCGCCAATCCTTTCGTCAGCAATCCTGCGCCGAACTGGCAATTCCCGGGCGAACCGGCGACTGCGGCTGTGTGCCAGAACAACCTTGAAGAGGGTGATCCGATCGAGGTATTGGCCAACGCAACTACCCCGATTGAGGTCAAGGAAAAGAACTTCGATTTCGTCTACCATCCCCAGAACATTCCGCTGCTGCAGTGGTTTGAGATGGGCACGGGCTCGAGCGCGATTGATGGCGCGTTCAGCTTCCCAGATGAGACCGTCCTGCCACATTCAGCTCTTCCTTGCCCGAATGGCAAGGGCTAGAGTTTGGGTTTGAAAGCAGATTGAAGTACCCATGGCGCCGGTTTTTCCGGTGCCATTTTTGTGCTCAGTGATTCGCCGGAAATAGGAATGCAAGGAAATTTGCATCCCCAGAGCGAGGCTGATAATCTAACTAACCGGTTAATTAATTCGCTTTGGGGGTGCTCATTCCTTGGGCGACAGCTTGGTACGTCAACATGTGCACGGGCGAGAGACGCGCATCCCGTCTTGCACGACCGCATCTAAAATCCGATACCTCGACGAGAAGGTAAACATGCGGACGCAATGTGTCCTGGTAATCCTATTTACATTTTTTACTGCACTTTGTTCTACAGCCCAAGCTCCGGGTGCATCGACGGCCGCGCCGGCGCAGGATCGACAGACGCCTGCGGTGAACACCGCGCTTCCGCCCACGCTTGACTCCTTCAACGGCAGCGGCACTGTGGACAAGCTTGTTCCCGGAGTGATCCAGCTGGGCCTACTGGACGCGATTGATCGCGGGCTCAAGCACAATCTTGGACTTCTTCTTTCCCAGCAGCAGACAGAACTGGCGCGGGCGCAATATCGCCGACAATTGAGCGCGCTGCTGCCGAACATTTCCGGCAATGTGAGTGAATCGTTGAACCAGATCAACCTGGCGGCTTTCGGCATTCCATTGCCCGCAGGATTAACGTCGCCCGTGGTAGGACCATTCGGACTCTTTGATGCTCACGTCAATGCGAGCGAGACACTGCTGGACTTTAACGCCATCAACAGAGTCCATGCAGCGTCTGAAAACGAGCGAGCGGCAAAGTTTGGGTTGCAGGATGCGCGGGAACTTGTGGTGCTGCTGGTGGGAAACCAGTATCTGCTTACAGTGGCAAGCGCTGCGCGACTGGACACCGCAAAAGCACAGTTCAACACGGCGCAAACAATCTTCCAGCAAACCCAGGATTTGAAAAGCGCCGGCGTTGCCGCGGGCATTGATGTATTGCGGTCACAGGTGCAGATGCAGACGCAACAACAACGCGTGCTGGCGGCTCAGAACCAGTTTGAGCAGCAGAAGATGTCTCTGGCGCGGACCATTGGGATACCAGTGGCCCAACAGTTTCAACTGATTGACGCTGTGCCTTACGCTCCGCTGGGTGCGCTGAATCTGGAAGAAGCGCTGGCGCATGCTTACCAGGTGCGTCCGGAATTTCGGGCGGCGGAATCTCGCGTGCGATCGGCTGAGCTGGCGGTGAAAGCCGCTAAAGGCGAGGCATTGCCTACTGTGGAGTTGAACGGACAAACCGGCTTTATTGGTCCCACGCCGGGAACTTCGGAAAATACTTTCGTGATTTCCGGTGGCGTGCGCATACCAATATTCCAGGGTGGCAAAGTAAAAGCCGACGTCGATCAGGCAGCAACGTTGCTGCGGCAAGAGCGCTTGCAGCTGGAAAACCTGCGCGCTCGCGTGGAATATGAAATCCGCGCGGCGCTGCTGGACGTGAAGACTTCTGACGACCAGGTTGCCGTGGCCAATCAGCAGATTGGCCTTGCGGCAGAGCAATTGAAAGAAGCGCAGGACCGCTATAAGGCAGGCGTTTCCGGCAGCCTTGAAGTAGTGCAGGCGCAGGAAGCGGTTGCCGGCGCCAACGAAAACCATATTCAAGCCCTGTATCAGAACAATGTAGCCAAGCTTTCGCTGGTGCGCGCCCTGGGTGAGGCGGAGCAGCGGACGCGAGCATTCCTGGGAGGAAAATAAAGTGGCTGACCCGATTAAGATTTCGCCGTACGAGGAAGAAGAAGCTGTGCACGAGCCTGTCCACACGGAAGTGGAGGCGCCCGAAACAGAGGATGAGCGCCGCTCCGGCAGAGAGCGCCGGTCCATCACCGACACTCGGGCCGTGGGATTCTTCCGCTCGCATCCCCGGGCCAAGTGGCTGGTTGCCGCAGTGGTCATCCTTCTTCTGATTGGCGGATTTATTGTCTGGCGTTATTACGCAGTGCGTGAATCCACGGACGATGCGCAGATTGATGGCCACATTAATCCCATCAGCGCGCGCGTTACCGGAACGGTGGTGCGAGTGCTGCATGAAGATAATGAAGTGGTGCAGGCCGGAACGCTGCTGGTTGAACTTGATCCCAAGGATTATCAGGTTGCCGTGGACCGCGCTCGGGCCGATCTGGCCAATGCTCAGGCGAACGGGGCTGCGGCAAACGTGGGCGTTCCACTCACTCAAGCCACCAGTTCCAGCCAGTTGCTTGCCGCCGATGCAGGCGTGAAAGGCGCGCAACGGGATATTGAATCGGCCCGCGCCAAGCTGACTGACGCGCAGGCAATGTATGCCAAGACGTCCGCCGACTTGAAGCGCATGGAGATGCTCATCGCGAAAGATGAAATCTCTCATCAGCAATATGACGCCGCCGTGGCGGCAAATAATTCCGCCAAAGCCCAGGTTGACGCCGCAACTTCCGCCATTGCCAGCGCGGAAAGCCGGGCAGCGCAATCGCAAGCGCAGGCTGAAGCTGCGCGCACCGTGCCGGAACAGCTGAAAGTGACGCGCGCACGCGCCGGGGCCGCATCGGCAGAAGTACAACGAGCTGTTTCCGCATTGGCACAAGCTGAACTGAATCTCCAGTACACAAAAATTGTCGCGCCGGTAACCGGCGTGCTAAGCAAACGCAGTGTTGAACCGGGACAAACGGTGCAAGCAGGCCAGCCACTGTTTTCAATCGTGAACCTTGAGGACATCTGGGTTACCGCCAACTTTAAAGAAACGCAGTTGCGCGACATGAAAGTTGGACAGCGAGTAAAGATCAAGGTTGATGCTTATGCCAGGGAATTTACGGGCACCATTGAATCAATAGGCGGAGCAACCGGGGCGCGCTTCAGTTTGTTGCCGCCGGAAAACGCTACAGGCAACTATGTAAAAGTGGTGCAGCGTATTCCCGTGCGCATCCGCTTTGATAAAGGCCAGGACCCAAATCATGAACTGCGCCCTGGGATGTCAGTCGAACCAGTTGTGTACACCAAGTAAATATTCGGACGAAACACAACATCCTCAGGAGCAGGTACCTTGGCGTCGTCAGCGACAAGAGCAATGGAAAAGCCGGTCATCAATCCGTGGATCATCGCTATTTCAGTGATGCTTGGCACCTTTATGGAGGTGCTGGATACCACGGTGGTGAACGTGTCCTTGCAGCATATTGCTGGCAGCCTTTCCGTAACCCCGGAAGAGGCAACCTGGGTCCTGACTTCTTATCTTGTTGCCAACGCCATTGTGCTGCCTCTTACCGGATGGCTGGGCAATTACTTTGGCCGCCGCAACATTCTGCTGATGTCCGTTGGCGGATTCACGGTCTTCTCTTTTCTCTGCGGCATTGCTCCGAACCTGCCGCTGCTGATCATCTTCCGCATTTTTCAGGGCGCAACCGGCGGAGGTCTACAACCGCTCTCGCAAGCCATCCTGATGGAAGCTTTCCCGCCGGAGAAGCGCGCCAAAGCCATGGCGTTCTGGGCGCTCGGCATCGTAGTTGCTCCCATGCTTGGTCCGGTGCTCGGCGGCTGGATCACTGACAGTTATTCCTGGCGCTGGCTTTTCTATATCAATATTCCTATCGGGATCGCGGCCGTAATCATGGCCTTGCTGTTCATTCACGATCCGCCATACATCAAGCGCGGAGAAGGCGGCGTGGACTATTGGGGCATCGGCTACCTTGCTCTCGGCATTGGCGCGCTGCAGATCATGCTGGATAAAGGCCAGGAAGAAGACTGGTTCGGCTCGCACTTTATTCTCACGCTGGCAATTCTCTGCGTCATCGGATTTGTCTTCTTTGTCGTCCGAGAACTCATCACCGGGCATCCTGTGGTGCAGCTCAGGATCTTCAAAAATCGCACCTATGCCACCGGTGTCTTTCTGATGACCGTGCTGGGCTTCGTTCTCTATGGCAGCACCGTCTTGCTTCCGCTGTGGCTGCAAACGCTCATGGGATACTCAGCTCTTGAAGCCGGCATGGCCATGCTTCCACGCGGCCTGGGCTCGTTCCTCTTTATGCCGATAGTCGGCATTCTCATGGGCAAGATTGAAGCACGCAAACTGCTGGCCGCCGGCCTCATCGTCGCTTCATTCAGCATTTGGCAGCTCTCCAAACTCAACCTGAACGCCGGTTACTGGGACATCTTTTGGCCGCAGCTTTTGCAGGGCTGCTCCATGGGATTGCTGTTTGTGCCGCTCACCACCATCACCAACGGCCTGATTCCCAAGGAGCAGATGGGCAATGCCACCAGCCTGTTCAACCTGATGCGCAATATCGGCGCCAGTATCGGCATTGCCAGCGTGACTACTATTTCATCGCGCCACGCTCAGATCCATACCAATACCCTTGGGGCAAACGTAACTCCCTATAATCCGCTGGCACAAACCATGATGGCCCAGATGAAAGCCGCGTTCATGGCCCGCGGCATGGACGCGGCTACCGCCACCAAACAAGCCGCTGCCGGACTCTTTGGCATGGTCCAGCAGCAGGCCGCCATGATGGGCTATGTCGATGTGTTCTTTCTTCTGGCGATCATGTTCGCCGCCTGCCTGCCGCTCATTCTGATTATGAAAAAGGCCCCCAAAGGCGGAGGCGGGCCGGGGGCCATGGCACACTAGAGTTGAGCTGCGCAGCCATAACTCCGTCCGTCTCTTTGAGCAATCGACACTAGATTGGCTTATGGTAGGCGAGAAGCTTTTTTTCTACTCTCTTGATCAACCGCGGGTTTGCCCGGTTTTGTCGCTTGAGCTCTTCCAGGTTATTCAGTACGATCCTAACGACGTTCTCAATCGCCTGGCCCGGGTTCTCCCCAGAGATTTCGACAGCTCCCTCAGGGACCGAGGAGAGCCTGGCAATGATCCTGAGAGCTTCTTCGCATAATGCCGTGTCCCCCCACCAGGCGAGCCCGCATAACTGTTCCACCGTGCCTTGGCCGCCGATCACTCCCAAGGCGCGAAGGCCGCGTTTTTGAGGAAGGAGGCTTTCGCTTCTCCGGATGAAACGGTCAAAATTCCGGATCGCTTCCACGCCGAATAAAAAAGCCACTTTATTCAAAACGTACGCTTGCGTTTTCGTGAGGCTCGCCTGCTGGCTTTCGAGCGCAGCGGGGACATGAGTCGTGGGCTCGGGCAACTGGCAAGGCAAGCCATAGGTAAGCGTTGGGCTGAGTTCCTGCGTCCCAGCCGACATGGAGAGCCGCATCAACATCCTGAGTGCCTCGTCACATAGAGAAGGGTTTTGGAGTTGCTCGCACAGGGCCGCAACGGAAGCAGGTCCGCCAATCAAACCGAGCGCACGAAGAGCGCGTCTCTTGTCATCCAGGCCCGAGCTGTTGTCTAGGAAGAATTGGAGGTATTGAACTCCTTCTATTCCGAAGCATAATGCCAGAGTGGCAGGGATGCGGACTTCTCCTTGCATTCGTTCCAGACAGTCAGGGTATCTCAGAGCAGCAATGGCTTCCTTCGCATGCTCAGGCTTCAGCAAACACGGCAAGCCGGCGGTGAGAGTCGGCATCTGTGTGCCGTGTTTCTTTTTGGCCCAACTACATAACCGCAGACAGGCCCGCCGTTTGGCAATGCGAGATCCATCGAGAATGGCTTTCAGGTAAAGCCCAAATCTCACTTCGGCGATGGCGGCTTGAAGCGTAAAGTTGAATGAATGAGGACGGTCCGGTGAATGGTATCTGCGGATGGCAAGTAAGATGCGGAGACTACCAACGCTGATGTCACTGGAAAGATAGAAAATCATCTGCAGGTTGGCATTGCCAACCAGGGCCTGAAGCCCTTTTGTCACTCGATCGGCTTCGAGAATCGCGAATTTCCAGGAGTGCTCTAGAACATGCCACGGCTCACCCGCATGCTTGTGGACCTCAGTCCGCATTTCTCGTACTAATAGGCCGAATTTTTCGCATAAAGCAAGTGCAGCCTTGGGGTCATCCTGCAAGACCGATTCGAAACGAGTATTAAGATATTCCCGAAGCACCCCCAAGATGCTTTGCCAGGGCTTACCGCCGCGTGGCCGTTCAGGAGCGAAGTTCTGGAGAATTCCGGAACTCTGGGTTTGAAAGGCGCTTTGGATCTCGCTGCACGCTTCAGGCTTGCCGGGACAGAGAACTTCGAAAGTCTGCGCGAGAGCCGCGTGAAGGGTAGTCAAAGCCGCTAGCCAGTTCATGAGCTTTTTTCCCCCTCTGCGGGAAGTGGAATGAAATTTTTTATTTGTTCAGTAAATTTCCTTCCTTCCCAATAGTCCTGCTTCTGCATGTACATGCAACGCGATTCCTTTTCAAAATAGCTGCGCAGGACTTCCTCTTTAACATTTGTGAAAATTACAAAATGCAAGTCAGGCCAATGCTCTCGAGCCTGTTCGAACAGCTTCAAACCGGTCCGCAGGCCGGCGCGCGTTTCAGCGGGGCCAAAAGCATCGCCATGGGGCATCATCACGTCACAAATGACGCCGTCAATTTCATTCCCATGTGCGGCCAGAAATTGCAGGGCTTCATCGACAGTGCTTACATCGTGAACTTTATACCCGCACGCACGGAGATTGAAAACGTCATTTTCCACGTGATATGGATCATCATCAACGAACAAGATCATCGTCCCTCCGCATTTTTGCTCTTTTCGGTAGGCGAACCTCGAACTCGGTAGGTTTCCGGTTGTTGGACAAGCGAATATCGCCGCCCATCTGCCGCATCAGTTGGCGGCTTATCGCCAGCCCCAATCCGGTTCCGAGGACGCGTTTTACGGCTTCGGGCGTGCGGAATCCTTCTTCGAAGACCTTCTCTTCCATCCCTTGCTGGACACCAATGCCCCAATCCTGAATTTTCAAAATATAACTGTCCCCCGCGTCCAAAGAGAGGACCTTCAAGCGCAACACATCCGCAGTATCGTAATATTTGAGTGCGTTGATGAAGAGGTTGGCTATCACCTCACAAATCTGGCTTTTATCCACGTAAGCGCGGACATCCGCAAGCTCGAAGTAATCGTATTCAATCGCACTGCGCTTCCAGCCGTATCGGCGCAATTCAGGTTCGAGCTGGTTAATGGTTTTTACAATGACGTCGCGACCGATGGCCGTCATTCCTGGTTGTGGTTGGGGTTTCTCCCCGCCGAGATAGAATCCCAGGTTTCCGGCCTGGCGTTGCAGCACGCTGCAATCGGCGAGAATATCGTTGAATTTGCGGTCGATTTTGTCCTCGCCCAGATGCGTGAGGTTCTGCATTAGGAAATCCGTGTTGCTCTGGATGCCATGGATTGCCATATCAAAATCGTGCTTGAGTTGCGTCACCAGACCGTGCCGGCGGTGCCCGATCGCGGTGGTCACGTAATCGACAAAGCTTTGAAGGACCTGGATATCACGCTCATAAATGCGGTTCTGATAGCGAGTGGGATAGCCCGCCTCCAGGGTGCCCACAACCACCCCATTGAGGACCATGGGAATGTAGACCAGGGCCAGCTCGTGCATGCGAAAGCGCCAGTGGATTTTGGCGTCAAAACGATGATCGTCTTTGGGGTGGTGGCGGCCGGGAACAACGATCTGCTTCTTCTTGGCTACGATCGCCTGGATATCTCCACCCCGCAGTTCGTGGTCGGCGACTTGTTTGAACTCGACGGCTTGTTCCGGTGTTAGCCATGTTCCGTCAACATGCTCGGATTTGATGCGGGTGCCGTCCAGGGACAACAGAGAGAGATTTACGTGGGAGTAGCCGAGGGTCTGCGTAATCTCGTGCGATACCCTTTGAACCAACCGGTCCCAATCTTCACGCCGCAATACCATAGATGCCAGCTCCGATTCAGCCTTATTGAGCGCCATCAGCTTGGCATCGAATTCCAAGCGATCCAGCACCACGGCTGCATTGCTGGCAAGGGTGACCAGACACTGCTCATCGAATTCGCTGTAGGCATTCGGGGCCGGGCTCTCCACATTTAAAACGCCAATCGGCCGACGCTGCACCCCCAGCTTGGTTTCATCGCGGACGGTCGCCGCTTTTACATACATGGGGATCGCCAACTCGGATTTGCTGTCCGGCCAGTAAGGGATAAAACGCTTGTGCTGGGAGACATCGCCCAGACGGATCGGCTCGTATTTGTGCAGCGCAAGGCCGGTGATCCCTTCTTCCGCGTCGGTATCGCCGCCCTGGATCGGATCGCCTGTGCTTCGGTGGTCATCGAGCCTGTATGTATCCAGTCTTCCTTTTTGATAATTCAGGAGACTGATGCAGCCATATTTGGATCCCAGGAGGGTGAAAGCCCCATCCATCAGAATGTTCATGACCTCTGCCTTAGTCTGCGCCTTGGCGATGCCGCCAAGTGTGGTATTGACGTGCTTAAGTGCCTTTTTCTCGCCCAGGTTCTTGATGGCGGCTGAGGCATGGTTTGCTAGTTGCTTCAGGATGTAGTTACCCAAAAATTCATTTGCCGTAATTGGGCCCGCTACCTCCAGGATCGCGACGGGTTGGCCGTAAACTCGCAACGGCGTGGCCAGATGTTTTTCGAACTGCCCGAGGCGGTGCCGGATGGGCATTTCCTGCCAATGGTGCTCAGACAAAAAGGTGCCTAACTGCGCCGCGGGAATGGATTCAGGTTTCTGGCTGGCACCGTTTGTAGTGGAAGGGGAAACAAATTCGGCAACAAACACATTGCGCGACTTATCGAGAAGCCGCACAACACATAGCTCGGCACTTATCAGCACGGGAGTGAGCTTCACCAGTTCGGCCAGAAATGTGTCCAGCGATTCGGATTCGATGGCCATTGCAGCCACTCGTTCCAAAGAGAACGCCTTCTCTTCCATTTTCTCAATGGCCCGCGCCGCAGCCTCGGTGAATTTTTGAAAGCATTCCTCGTGGCTGGGGGAAAATGGCTCCTGCTGGGTGGAAAAGTGGTTCATGTATCCCAGCAACCGCTCACCTGCGCGTAAGGGCACAGCCAGGAGGGAATGGATTCCGCGGCGCTTGCAGGCTTCAGTCTTGGCCACTCCCTGGCCATCTTGGTCCAGACCATATTTCCTGATTACCTGGCCGCGTGAAATCAGGTCGAGATCAAAATCCTCTCCTTTTTCATGATTGCCGAGGGGGAATTGCTTCTCTCGAATACGGCGTTGGCTCTCAGCAGGAATACCGGCGGAAGCTACGGCGACAAAATGACGCTGTTCCAGGTCAAGCATGGTGATCGAGCAGACAACCGACTGCATCAACTCGTGTCCGAGCTGCGCAATGCGCGCCAGAGCTGAATCCAGGCCAAACTTAAGCGGAATGTCTTGCAGCTCTTCCAAAACGGCGGGATCCAGCTGCCTGCCGGGTGCTTGTGGAATCATGGGCTTACGTGGCGCTCAACTCCCGAATGTTGTGTGCCAAGGGGGTAATTTTTACGGCGCAGAGTAACACAGCTTCGCCAGATATGCCAGCTTGATCTGGGGCCGAGGTGCTGCCGAAAAGACCCAAGAGCGGCAAAATTATTTATTGCATCCTATTGACATCCTAAAACAATCAATATATCATCATCATTGATGGAGGATATATGTATAAAACTAATCTACATAAGATCATATATTCGACCGCTTTGTGGTGGAGCGGGCATTGTCGGCTGATCTGCAGACGTCCGCATTCCAGCCGCCGGAATAAATGCAAACGTCATTCGGTGAGCAGAGTAGCGGAATTAGCCGAATCTACAGCCGAGCCAACGGAAGGGCCGAAATGGCGTGCCAAATGGAGATTGAGATATTCCAGTAGTAAATCCTCCAGAGCTGTTTATTTTTTGAAGCCTTATTGCATTTTTTCGATGGAAATGGCAGTATAGATCATCGGAAATTGTGGTAAATATTCTACAAAAAATGAGATGAAATTGCTCAGGATTTGATCGGTAATTAAGGGGGTAATTACCGGCTCAATGGAGGAAAGTAGCAAATGCGAATTCAATTGGAACTGTCAGACAACAGTGTAGTGCAAGTTAAAGACTTGATGAAAGAAGCAAGCATAAAAACCTATAGCGATGTTTTCAGCAATGCGCTTACGCTTTTGATTTGGGCGATTAAAGAGACCCGAAAAGGGCACACGATTGTATCGGCCAATCAAGAAAAAGAAGTTGTGACCGAGCTTGCAATGCCGGTATTGGATGCGGTGAAACCGCTTCCTATTCCGATAGCAAGAAGCAGCGACACAGTTCTGAAGAAATAAAGCGGGCAGGTAGGCAGCTGATTTCCGGACCAGAGTTTGCCTTCCCGTGCCACGGGAAAGGGACTTATGGACAAGCTGACTTTCATTGAAAAAGTCGTCAGCTCTCTGGCGTGGCCGCTGGTAGTACTGGCCATCGCGATCATCTTTCGCGTCTCGCTGAACAGCTTGATCAGACGCATCACTCGCTTCAAGGCCAAGGGACTGGATGTCACCTTGGTGGAAGCCAAAGAAAAAATTCTGGAGGCCGGGCAGGATCTTCCGGAGCCAAAACGAGTTACGGTTTTTCCCGCCTCGAAAGAAGTCCACGAGACCAAATTAAAAATATCCTCTATCGAAACCAAGCGTGTTTCGCCGTCTCCGGTCGATGTCGCGGTGAAGCCATTCGATCTGGCGAGCAAAACGCCGCGCCAGATCATGGAAAACGCCTGGCAGCGGCTAGAAAACACCCTCAGAGAACTGGGACGAAGCAGACTGGGGCAACCACCAAAAAGGTTGCCGTCTTTGCTCGGGGCACTTGATAGGCTAGACAAGTTCCCCCCCGAGATTATTTATAGCATCCGGGGATTAGAAACCGCACGCAACGATTTGAAAAAGACCACCAAACCGATTGGCCGTAGCGTTGCCATTTCGTTTGCCCAGACTGTCGATCGAGTTATTGTGCTTTTGCAGGAGGAGGAATTTCAGGAATAACTCGCGCGGAGGAGCCGCCATTGTCCGCTCTACGGCCCAGTACCAGACAGAAAGCCGCTTTTCTCTCAAAAAATATTCTTCTTCCCACACCTGGAATAAATGCTCTCCTATTCCGTTTTGCATGGTGTACAACGCAAGGCCATCGCGCGATGCCTTCATACATGCAAACAAGAAAAAAGGAGAAACTTTCATGAAAACAGCACTGATCCGCATACTTACCCTCGCAACCCTGGCCACATCCATCTCAGCCTTTGCCGCCGCCGACTCCAAACACACCGACGCAGCCGCCACTTCCGCAAGCAACCAGCAGCAAGGCTGCGCCGGCGTCGCGCACAAAGAAAAGAAGCAGAAGAACGCCAAACCCCCGCGTGACGATGAACGCACGCAACAGGAAAAAGAATTCGACCGCGTGCTGATGGGCTACTTTGGGTAGCAAATTCGGGGCTATTACACTTCGGGGCTATTACACGCCGTTGGTGGCCGCAGCCCAAAGCGCCATCAACGGCAGACTTTTCCGTAAGCGGGACGGTAATGTTTCTTCTGCGCTTCAGCCTGGGTCATGTATTCACCCTGTTTGGTGTTGCCGTACCAGCGCGAACCCGGGCAGTGATAGACGCCCGTAGCCGTATTCACCCAGACTCTGACGTCAGGATTGCCTTCGGTTGATTGCACGGCGGAAGCCGTAGGGCCGGAAACAGGAGCGACGACGGTCTGCGTGGCCGGAGCAGGCGTCGTCTGGGCCAGCAATGGCAGGCATAAGAAAAGAATGAGCAGCAGTTGAGCGAAGGTCTTCATGACTGCAAAGAGTACACCACATTGTTCCACGGCATTGTGCATCGAGGGCGGAGTTTCGATTTTGGCAAGCTTCTCCCCGCCCGCCACCCGCCACCAGATTGAGTTGGAAAAATTGATATGTTTCCGCAGACGTGCGTTGTCAAGATGTACTTCTTCGCAATTGAATTGCGTAGCGGAGTCAGCTAGACTCTGGCAGCGCCCAAGGGTGTGAAGCGCACAACGATCTTTGAAACTTAGCAGACAGCAAAGGAGCCTTTAGCTCTTAGCCGTTGGCCTTTAGCCAAACCAACCCCAACTTAAACCACAAAGGACACGAAGAAACACAAAGTGGGAGTTGCTCAACCCTGCGCCAAACGAAGGGTTATTGCTGAAGTCTACGCCAATCTGCGATGACTTGGGATGACACCTCTGAAGTGTACGCCAATCTGGGATGACCCGGGGAGGGGGAGGGGGTAGGAAGAATTTGGTAAATGGGTAATTTGGTAATCGGGTCATTCAAAACCTGGTGATCTTGTGATCGCGCGTGATCGGAAAAACTATCACGGAAACGCGGACAGACAGAGGGAAGATCGGAAAACCAAAACCCACCACTGATCAACCCGGATGACACGGATCCAAAAGGATCACGCCACGCTCGTCAACCCCACTGCGAATCGGCGGCGGGTCGCGACGCAATCCTGGAGTTGACTTGGGATGGGATCGCACAAACCGTTTGGAATCCTAATTGAAGGACGACGATTATATACTTGACACAAGGTAGCCACCCTGTTACCCTTTTCTCGTAGGCTTTTGGTCGCTGGTTTTCACATGATGCTTCAAGTGCTTGACAATCTTGGGATGGAAAATGTGCTTGATAGCCTCATCGGTGGTCATATCCTTCGGATGCTTTTTTGATTTCTTTTTAGGGGTGGTCATAATGAAAACCGTCTCGCCTTCCATGAATCTCTGTGAAGTGCTTTCAAAATTTGGTGACGATGCGAAATGCCGCGCTTACCTTGAAGCACTCCGCTGGCACGATAAGGTGACCTGCCCGAATTGCAAATCTGACAAAATCTCCCGCATCCTTGCACGTAATCAATACGATTGTGATTCATGCCGCTATCAGTTCTCCGTAACCGCTGGCACGATCTTTCATGATTCCCATTTGCCGCTTACAAAATGGTTCGCTACGGTATATTTGATGTGCGAGTCCCGTAAAGGGATGAGCGCAAAACAAATTGAGCGCATGATGGGAATCAGCTACAAAACAGCGTGGTATCTCTGTCATCGCATCAGGGCTGCAATGAAGGCTGTTAATCCCGCTCCGCTGACAGGAACCGTTGAAATTGATGAAACCTATGTCGGCGGGAAGTTTCGCGGTGGCCTGAGTGGACGCGCCAAAAACAATAAAGAAATAGTTATCGGAATCCGGCAACGTGGCGGCGATCTCCGCTTCTTTCATGCCGAAGATTGCAAGTCTGGCACACTGGCGAAGTACATTAAGGAAAACGTGAGCGCAGATGTTGACGTGCTGGTTACAGATGACTTCGGCGCGTACCCTAACGCAATGAAACGCGCTGGCCAGCCTGCGGAGAAGCACAAGACCATCAGCCACTCGAAGCACGTTTACGTGCAAGGGGACATCTACACAAACACCGTCGAGAGCGCATTTTCCCTGCTTAAACGTGGCATCATGGGAACGTGGCACAAGATCAGCGCAAAACATCTTGCAGCCTACCTTGACGAAATGTGCTTCCGTTTTAATAACCGTAAAAACTCTTTTCTGTTCCGCGATACACTTCTGAAAATGATTGAATCCGCCAATGTCGAGTACAAAGAGCTAACTGCAGCTTAACCTTTGGGTTTTATTTGTCATCTTTGATCTGACCAGACAACACCTTCAGCCGTTCGGCTACTTCCTCGATTTCTTGGGGCAGAATTGGATTCTGTTGGATAGCGTATCCAGCCGCAGCGATGCTTTTATTAGAATCCTCAGCCATCTTTTGATATTTCAGGAAACCATCCAATCTTTCATCTCTAAGATGCAATTCAGCAAACTCGTTCCTGATATCAATAATTTTCGGCAGGAGACGAAATTTGAAATATTGAGATCTGGTGTTCATCCATTGCCCAATGGCAGGCTCTTGCAACGGCATCCGACGAATAACAGGCAGATTTGAATAGTAAGGGTTCTTAGCCGCCATACCAGGCCAGCCATGATTGTATAGATCATCCATTATCTCCCCGGATAAAGCCATCGCCCGCTGTTTTATGTTACCAATTGATGGAAGCTGAATAGTGGGCGTAGGCACTGTCTTGGTTGCTTGCCTGAGGCTGGGGCTTGGATTTTGGGCCCCGGGATAATACCTAGGCACAGTCGGCTCCTCCCGGAGTGGCATAGAAGCCGATATACGTCTCCCCGTAACATCATGACAGGCTAATTCCAAGGTATTCCCTTTTTGATTGATCTGGCCTTCCGTAGCGCCGGGAAAATCAAAAAGCAAAGAGCCCACAATTTTTGCTCCATTCGTAATTGGTGTCATGCTTTTCTCATAGAGAGGGATAGCCGCAGCTTTGAATGGACGACCGTCATGCGTGGTTCCTGATATTCCACTCCCAATAAACAATGGCCTTCCGTGAAGAACTTTATTGTCTGGGAGAGTGAGGAATGCCTCCCATTTGTCTGCAATGCTTGGTATGCCGACGTTAGAGATAGCGGCGATTATTATTAAAACTTGGTTGCCATCTTTCGCATCCGTCCCGCTTGAAACTTCATCTATTTCCAAGCGTAAATCAGGCTTTGCGACCTGCTTTTCTTTTGCTTCTTTCGTTTCGGTGGGTGATTCAGTTGTCGTGTGAGCGCTCTTTGCCTTGAACACAGTGGTTACTAGCATCCAATAGAGAGAAAAAGTGGCTGCTCCGATAAAAGCCACAACAAGGTAGGACATTATTTTTTTCCTTGTGGTAAGAGATTTGTAAAATGGAGGTGCCCATTGACGGAATCTCTTGTTGCGAAATAGCGCATCAAGCGTTAGGAAAATTAGTATCGCAACCCATATCTGAGGAACATATGGAACCAACTTATCGAGGTCTAGCGCTTTAAGGGTGGGCTCAATCACGATGCCCGCCACAATTCCGATGATCACATCCCGCAGTGTTTTTCTTGGGGTGCTTTGCTGTTGCTCTTCGGTCATCCAGCCACCTCCGGTTCAGGATGTTGCGATTGACAAATTCTGTCATTTCGCACCACCTTGCGTCAAGGTGATAATCCTCTGAAGGACAGGGGGGAGGGGGTATAATCCTTCCGCCAAGCCAATCCCAATTAGAGGTCTGTTGACGATGAGAACTCTCTCTTCCGGATTCTTCTCTGTAGTGCTTCTGCTCTGCCTTTCCTCCAGCTTGTTGGCCCAGACTTTTCGCGGCGGCATCCAGGGAGCGGTCACGGACACCAGCGGCGCGGCTGTGATTGGCGCAAACGTTACGGTAAAAAGCGCCGACACTGGCCTAACCCGCACTGCCGTAACCAGTGACGAGGGCGAGTATCTCTTTACCGAGCTTCCACTGGGCACGTATAGCGTCACTGTGAATAAGAGCGGATTTGGCCCCAAAGTCACCAATGGCGTGAGCGTCGCCGTTTCCGTGAACACGCGGGCAGACGTTCAACTTATCCCTGGCGAAGTGAAGCAGGAAGTGGTTGTAACGGCGGAAGCGCCCATCATCGACACAACTGGCAATACCATGGGCGGCACGATTCAGGCGAACCAGCTTGCCAATCTCCCCATCAACGGCGGCGATTTTGCCAAGCTGCTGACGCTTGTCCCCGGCTCGGCCTCTGATCCGAATGGCGATAGCGATTCGCCCGGATCGTTTGGCACGTTCAGCATCAATGGCAATCGCGGGCGCTCGAACAATTATCTGCTGGATGGCACTGACATGAATGATGGCTATCGCAACGATCCGGCCATCAATGAAGCCGGTGTGTTTGGCACTCCGGCCACGCTGCTGCCTATCGACGCGCTGCAGGAGATCGGCATTCTCTCCAACATGGAGCCTGAATACGGACGCAACTCCGGCGCGGTGGTGAATATCGTAACCAAATCCGGAACCAACAAGATTCATGGCTCAGTGTTTGAATATTTCCGCAACAACGCGTTTGACGCGCGCAACGCTTTCAACTTCAAAGTGGATCCCAATACCGGATTGCAAACGCCGCAAGATGTGTTCCACAACAATCAATACGGCGGATCGCTGGGCGGCCCGCTGGTAAAGGATCGCACCTTCTGGTTTGTGGCCTATGAAGGCTGGCGGGAAAATGGCGGCCTACCTGGCGTTGCCAGCGTACCATCGCAGGCGCGAGTGGCGGCGTTCACCGGCGGTGGCGGCGTAATTAATCCCGTCATCGCAAGCTTGTTGGCGCGGAATCCCTGGAGCATTCCTTTGCCCGCCGCGGGCGATACCGGCGCCGACAACGCCACGGTCCAGGTGACTGATCCTTTTAGGAACCGCGTGGACAGCCTGATCTTTAAAATCGACCAGCACTTTGGCCACGGTGAAGGCTCTGATCTTCTCACCGGCCGTTATTTCTATGGCGATAGCGACCA
>DASXJO010000438.1:0-12665 GCA_036497385.1 Candidatus Angelobacter sp.
TCCTGGAATTGCAGAAGCAAGGCCAATCCGTGTGGCTAGATTACATCCGGCGTGACCTGATCACCAGCGGTGAACTGAAGCGCCTGATTGATGAAGACGGACTGCGCGGTATCACCTCAAATCCGTCTATCTTTGAAAAAGCCATTGCCGGCAGCACTGATTATGCCGGCTTCCTCGATCAGCTTCGCGCAGAGGGCCTGAGCAGCGGAGACATGTATGAGCGCATCGCCGTCCGCGACATACAGGATTCAGCCGACCTTCTTGTCCCCGTGTACAAGGCCACCAATAAATACGATGGCTACGTGAGCCTGGAAGTCTCGCCCACGCTGGCGCGGGATACCAAAGGGACCATTGAAGAAGCGCGACGCCTTTGGAAAACCGTGGCGCGGCCTAACATAATGATCAAAGTTCCTGGGACGCCTGAAGGCGTACCGGCGGTGCGTCAGTTAACCAGTGAAGGCATCAACGTTAACATTACGCTGCTCTTCGCCCAGGAAGCTTACATCAAAGTCGCCGACGCCTACATGGAAGGGCTGGAAGCGGCGCAGAAAGCCGGGATCGACATTAGCGGAATCGCCAGCGTGGCCAGTTTCTTTGTCTCGCGCATTGATACCTTGGTCGATTCCATGATTGAGGAGCGTTTAAAAACCGCCACTCCGCCGGCTCAAGACCAGGAGCTGCTGCGATCATTGCACGGCAAAGTGGCCATCGCCAATGCCAAGCAGGCTTATCGCAGCTATCAGCAGATGATTGCCGGCCCGCGATGGAAGGCTCTTGCCGCGAAAGGCGCGCAGGTCCAGCGTCTGCTCTGGGCCAGCACCAGCACAAAAAATCCCAAATATCGTGACGTGCTGTATATAGAAGAGCTGATCGGGCCGGACACCGTCAATACGATCCCTCCGGCAACCATCGAAGCATTCCGCGATCACGGGGTCGTGCGTCGCACGCTTGATGCCGATTTGGAAGCTGCCGATGAGGCGATGGCGAACCTGGAGAAGACCGGCATTTCTATGCAGAAGGTGACAAATCAACTTCTGGATGATGCCATTAAGCTTTTTGCCGACGCGTTCCAAAAGCTGCTCTCGGTGGTGGAGCAAAAGAAAAGGAACCAGTGAGCACCAAAACGAGCATCCAGTTGCCCCGCTGGGAGTTCTCCGCGCCGCTGACACAAGCGGTGCAGGCAACTCTCAATGATTGGCACACCGGCAACAAAATGGCCCGGCTTTGGCGCGGTGATCCCGCGCTTTGGACGGGTGAGGATGAAGATAAGTGGATCGGCTGGCTCTCTATCGTCGAGGACCGACTGGCACACCTGAAGGAGCTGAATGACGCAGGCGCCGATGCAGCAAAGGCTGGTTTCACGCATGCCCTTCTGCTGGGCATGGGCGGATCGAGCTTGTGCCCTGAGGTATTAAAGATCACCTACGGCAGGCAGCCGGGCCACCCTGAGCTGCATGTTCTGGATTCAACCGATCCGGCGCAGATCAAGTCCATTGAAAGCCAAGTCGATCTGGCGAAAACGTTATGCATTGTGGCCAGCAAGTCAGGCAGCACGCTGGAACCAAATATCTTCAAGCAGTACTTCTTTGAGCGGATGCAGCAAACGGTAGGCAAGGAAAAAGCCGGACAGCACTTCATCGCAATTACTGATCCGGGTTCCAAGATGCAGCAGGTGGCAGAGCGGGATCAATTCCGCAAAGTTTTTTTCGGTCGGCCAAGCATCGGTGGACGCTACTCTGCCCTGTCCAATTTTGGGATGGCCCCGGCCGCAATTATGGGCCTTGATATTACTAAGTTTCTCCAGCGCGCCAATGAAATGGTGCAGGCGTGCAAGCCGGAAGTTCCAACTGACCAGAATCCGGGCGTGATTCTTGGCGCCGTTCTGGGAACGCTGGGAAATCTTGGTCGAAACAAAGTCACTTTCATTACATCGCCAGGAATTCACGATCTGGGCGCATGGCTTGAGCAGCTCATCGCGGAGAGCACCGGCAAAATCGGCAAGGGTCTTATTCCTGTTGACCGTGAGGCGCTGGGAGCGCCGGAGGTTTATGGCGATGACCGCGTGTTCGTTCATCTGCGGCTTGCCAATGAACCCGACGCGATCCAAACGCAAAAGCTGGAAGTCTTGAAAAACGCCGGTCATCCGGTTGTGGAGATCGAACTGGCGGATACCTACGATCTGGGGCAGGAATTCTTCCGCTGGGAAATCGCCACGGCCGTAGCGGGCTCAATCCTGAAAATAAATCCGTTCAACCAACCAGACGTGGAGGCAAGCAAGATCGTAACGCGGCAATTAACTGAAGCGTATGAGAAAAGCGGAAAGCTACCGGAAGAAGCGCCACTCTTTGATGACGGCGCTATTAAGCTGTTCACTGACGAACGCAATGCGGCAAACCTGAACAATCTTGCCGGAAGTGACCGCTCTCTTACCGGTTTTCTGCGCGCACACCTTAGACAATTGCATCCCGGCGATTACATGGCTTTGTTGGCATATGTCGAAATGAACAACGAGCATGAAGAAAGGCTGCAGGCCGTGCGGCATGCCGTGCGTGATCGCAAGCACGTGGCGACTTGCCTGGGCTTTGGCCCGCGGTTCCTGCATTCCACCGGCCAGGCTTACAAAGGCGGCCCCAACACTGGAGTGTTTCTGCAGATCACCTGTGACGATGCTGTGGATCTGCCTGTGCCCGGACAGAATTACACATTCGGAATCGTGAAAGCGGCGCAGGCCCGCGGAGATTTTCAGGTCCTGGCGGACCGCAAGAGGCGAGCGTTGCGTGTTCATCTGCCAAAGGATGTGGAGGCGGGACTGGAGAAACTGGGACAAGCTGTTACGGACGCTTTATCTGAAATCCCGAACCGAAGGTGAGGGATACCTA
This sequence comes from Candidatus Angelobacter sp., assembly GCA_036497385.1. Taxonomy (GTDB): domain Bacteria; phylum Acidobacteriota; class Terriglobia; order Terriglobales; family Acidobacteriaceae; genus Angelobacter. The sequence continues at coordinate 2,880 of DASXJO010000438.1, forward strand.
TTGGACAAAGTAGCTTTTTGTTGGGTAGTCCCTTGAACTCATGATGCTTGAATGTATGTGAGCTCGGTTGTTCGGATAGGTCCCCGGACTGACTCGTCGTTAAAGGGATTCCTCGCTTCGCTCGGAAGATAGCATTCGCTCGGAAGATAGCAAAGGAGAAAGATGCAACTTGGAATGATTGGGCTGGGCCGGATGGGCGGCAACATGGTGCGCCGGCTGTTACGCGCCGGACATCAATGTGTGGTTTCCGATCTAAGTCCGCAGAACGTGAATGCACTGGCCGGCGAAGGCGCTACGGGATCCGCGTCGCTCGATGATTTTGTGGCCAAGCTCACCAAACCGCGCGCAGCTTGGATCATGGTTCCCGCGGGCGATCCAACGGAACAAACGGTCAACGCGCTGGCCCAGCGCTTCCAGGCCGGCGACATCATTATTGACGGCGGCAATTCTTACTATAAGGATGACGTGCGTCGATCACAGAAATTGAAAGATCGAGGCATTCACTATATTGACGTCGGAACCAGCGGCGGGGTCTGGGGCCTTGAACGCGGTTACTGCATGATGCTCGGTGGACCAAAAGAAGCAGTCGAACATCTTGATTCCATCTTCAAAACTCTTGCTCCCGGCAGAGGCGACATTCCAAAGACGCCCGGACGAGAGAAATTCAAGAGCACAGCAGAAGAAGGATATCTTTATTGTGGACCTTCAGGCGCTGGACACTTTGTAAAGATGGTGCACAATGGCATCGAGTACGGTCTGATGCAGGCTTATGCAGAAGGCTTTGATATTTTCCGTAACGCAACTTCAACACAACTGCCGGAAGGTCATCGTTACGACCTTAACTTGCCGGACATTGCTGAGGTCTGGCGGCGCGGCAGCGTGGTTTCTTCCTGGCTGCTCGATCTCACGGCGATAGCTCTGGCGGAAAATCCTACGCTCTCTGAGTACACCGGCATTGTCCAGGATTCAGGCGAAGGACGCTGGACGGTGACCGCGGCGCTGGAAGAAGCTGTCCCCGCTGACGTATTGACCGCTGCGCTTTACACCCGCTTCCGCTCGCGACAGGACCACACGTTCGCAGAAAAGATGCTCAGCGCTATGCGACAAAAATTCGGCGGCCACATTGAGCTGACCAAAAAGAACGAAAAAGCTTCCTGATCAGGAGATCGCGCTCACATGCCTCAATTAGAAAGAGAATTGCCGGCCCTGGACCAGCCGCCTTCAGGCTCTCCGCCCGCTACGGGCCCTTGCGTGATGGTTATTTTTGGCGGTACTGGCGACCTCACCGCGCGCAAGCTCTTCCCTGCCATCTACAACCTGGTCAAGAGCAAGTTGCTCTCTTCTGACTTCGCGATCATTGGAGTTGGCCGCAACGATTACACGCGCGAGCAATACCAGAAAATCATGGGTGACAATCTTGATAAGTTCGCCACTAGTAAGGTTGATCCAAAACTACGCGATTGGATGATCCAGCGGGTTTTTTACGTGGGCGGGGAATTTCATGATCCGGAACTCTACGCCAGGGTTGGTCAGACCCTGGCTGAGATCGACAAGAAGTGCAACACCAAGGGCAATTACTTTTTTTATCTCGCCACCAGCCCGTCTTTCTTTGGCGACATCGTTGATCATCTCGGCGCATCGGAATTAGCTTGTGAAAAAGATGGACACTGGCGGCGCGTGGTGTTTGAAAAACCATTCGGCAACGATTTGGATTCCGCCAAAGCACTGAACCGCCAGGTCAGTAAGGTATTGACCGAGCAGCAGATTTTCCGCATCGACCATTACCTTGGTAAAGAAACAGTCCAGAACATCCTGGTATTCCGCTTCAGTAATGGCATTTTTGAACCCATTTGGAACCGCCGCTATATTGACCACATCCAGATCACCGTGGCGGAGACAGTAGGCGTGGAAAAACGTGGCGGCTATTTTGATATGGCAGGAACCCTGCGCGACATGGTGCCTAACCACCTTTTCCAGTTGGTCTCGCTTACGACCATGGAGCCGCCCATCTCATTTAATGCAACCGCGGTCCATGACGAGCAGGCCAAAATATTGCACGCCTTGCAGCCGTTCAGTGAAGAAGACGTTTTGCATTGCGCAGTTCGCGGCCAATATGGCGCTGGTCTGACCAATGGCGAGCGCGTTCCGGGGTATCGTGGGGAAGACGGCGTGCCGCCGGACTCAAAAACTGAAACCTTCGTCGCCTTGCGATTGATGATCGACAACTGGCGCTGGGCCGGCGTTCCCTTTTATCTCCGGACCGGCAAAAGGCTGCCGACGCGGCACACTGAAGTCGCGGTGCAGTTCAAGCGCGCTCCGCTCGTATTATTTCGCGATACGCCGGTCAACAGCCTGGATGCGAATCAGCTCATCATTCATATAGCGCCGGACGAGGGCATTTCCCTGCGCTTCGGCGCTAAAATTCCCGGCGCTCAAATGAAGGTAGGCGAAGTGGAGATGGACTTCAACTACGCTGATTATTTTGGCACTACCGCCAATACCGGGTACGAAGTGCTTCTCTATGACGGAATCATGGGCGACCAGACGCTCTATCAACGCGCGGACATGGTGGAAGCCGGCTGGACGGTGGTGGATCCCATTATTGATGTTTGGAAAGCGCTGGCGGCGCGCAATTTTCCGAACTACGCTGCCGGATCGTGGGGACCGGAAGAGGCTACCGACATCATTGCCCGCGACGGACGTTCATGGAGAAAAATCAGCTCTTAATGGTGGCGGCGCTATCTTGCAAAAAATGGGAGTAGAGATAAAAATTGTTCCCGACAGCGTGACGCTTGCGCGTGTTGCGGCACAGGAGTTTCAGCGCCTGGCTGAAGCCGCAGTTCAGGAACACGGACGATTTTCTGTTGCTCTTTCGGGCGGCAATACTCCTCGCACCGTTTATTCAATACTGGCCAGCGAGCATAAAGATTTACCTTGGGACCGCGTCCATATCTTTTTCGGCGACGAGCGCCATGTTCCGCCAGACCATCCTGACAGCAACTTTCGGATGGCCAATGAATCGCTTTTGAGCAAAGTTCCGATTCCTGAGAAGAACATCCATCGCGTTCATGCCGAACTGGACGCAGAGGCGGCCGCCGAGGAATACGAACAGCAGTTGAGCAGCTTCTTCCAGCTAAAAGATCACGACTGGCCGCGTTTCGATCTGATTTTTCTCGGGATCGGTGAAGACGGCCATACAGCTTCACTCTTCCCCGGCAGCAAAGCTCTGAGCGAGACATCGCGCAGAGTGGTGGCAAATTGGGTGGAAAAATTTAAGACCTTCCGCATCACATTCACTTTCCCTGTCCTGAACCATGCTGCCGAAGTAGTCTTTCTGGTTTCCGGCTCCGGTAAAGCACAGATCCTCAGCGAGGTGCTCCGGCCCGGAACTGAAAAATATCCTGCTCAACGAATCCAGCCGGAAAATGGCCGGCTGCTCTGGCTGGTAGACCGGGACGCGGGCAGTTTGCTCCCGTTAGCCACGGCTCCCCAGCCGTAAAGCCCCCCTTCTCTCCTGTTGCATTTCTGCGCCTGTAGGCATAATCTTAGATGAGCGAAGAAACAACGAACCAGTTATGGAAGCACTGTTCCCCCATTCCGAACAACAAGCTCCCCTCATCGGCATTGCCAAGCTCGCGGCCCAAGGCGAGGCGATTTCTGAAGGTCACAATGTGGACTACATCGCCCTGGAAAACCGGAGCCTGCTCACGCGCTGTGATTCGCCGCGAATGCCCTTCTCCTGGCAGATCAATCCTTATCGAGGATGCGAATTTGCCTGCAAATACTGTTACGCGCGCTATACGCACGAATTCATGGAAATGCGGGACGGTCTGGATTTTGAGCGCAAGATTTATGTGAAGAAGCACAGCGCATGGCTGCTGCGCCAGGAGCTTAAACAGATTCGCGCCGGCCAAAGCATTGCTATCGGGACGGCCACTGATCCTTATCAGCCCGCTGAGAAAAGGTTTGGGATCACTCGCGCCGTGATGGAAGAATTCGCGCGGCATGAAGGGCTTTCGCTTGGCTTGGTGACAAAGTCGGACCTGATTGTGCGCGATCTTGATCTCTTACAGCAAATCTCCGCCCGGAACCGGCTCAGTATCCACATGACGATTACGACTACAGATACAAACCTCGCGCGCATCTTGGAACCGCGGGCCCCGCGGCCTGATTTGCGTTTCAATGCGGTGAAAAAGCTTGTCGCAGCCGGCATTTCCACTAGCGTGAACTGTGCGCCCATCTTGCCTGGCATCACCGATTCGCCAAAAGACCTTGAAAGCGTGGTTCGGGCCGCAGCCGCAGCCGGCGCGGGATCAGTAGCGGCTATACCGTTATTTTTAAAACCATGCTCCGCAAAAATATTTATGCCCTTTTTGCAAGAACACTTCCCTCACCTCGTGCCGCTGTATAAAGCTCGCTATGGTGATCGCGTTTTTTTGCCTTCGGACTATGGAAAGCGCATTTCAGCCTTGGTAGCCAAGTTATGCCGAAATCACGGCATCGGGCTCAGGAACCATGATTCCGGTGTTCGCAGTTTGGGGAACGGTCTATCAAAGCAGCTCAATTTGTTTGCGCCGTGAGAGTCCGACTCCTCACGTTGGAAAAGTTTTCCACAGAAAAATTGGATCGCGAACATCAACTCTGCTGCAATTGTCAGGAATGAAAAATACGTAACTGGCACAAAGCAAGGTACTTAGCGGCAAAAAGAACATTAAAAAACACAATTGAACAAATAGTACATGTCCATAGGTACAATATATTGCTATGTCCATATGGACATGCTATATTGATCCTGCTTGCGGGACGGAGATGTACGTCAGCGGAGAGCAGCACGAAAAACAGCGAATCTCAAAAAGAAATTTTCTTGTTCCATTTTTCGAAATTGTGTGTACGATGGTACAGCTTAATACCTGTACTAAAGAACATGTCCCAAGATGCAAAGTATAGGGTTCTCGAGCGAGACGAAGTGGGATGTAGCTGCTGGAAGACAATCGAAGAGCTTTGGCCGTACGGACAGTGAGCGACATCACAGACGTACAGCATAAAAATCGGCAAAAGTGAAACGATCTGAGGTCTGGCAGCACAAGTATTACGGTATCTAATTCCAGAGACGTACGAGAAGATTGGGTAAACAGCGGATGGACTTTGCACGTCGCTCAGTATAAAGTGACGGCAATTCTTCCACCGAAGCGGGAGGTGGACTTATGCGCATATTGGTTATTGAGGATGAGCCTAAAGTAGCACGTACACTGGTGAAGGGTCTGGAAGCAGACCACTTCGCTGTCGACCTGGCTGGGGACGGAGAAGAAGGTCTCCAGCTGGCAACCGAGATTGATTATGACGGAATCATTCTCGATTGGAACCTTCCTAAACTTGATGGTCTAACCGTTCTTCGCAAATTACGTAAATCCGGGTCCAACATGAGGATCCTGCTTCTGAGCGCACGCAAAGACGTTTCCGACCGTGTTTGCGGGCTGCAGGCCGGCGCCGACGATTATCTGGTAAAACCATTTTCCTTCGAAGAGTTGTTGGCCCGGGTCCACGCTCTTCTGCGGCGTCCCCAGGAATTGCTGGACAAGCTCAGCGTTGAAGACCTGGAGCTTGATCGCATGCGGCACATGGTAACGCGCGCCGGCAAACCGATCAATCTTACGCAGCGTGAATACGCCGTGCTGGAATACCTGATGCGCAACGCCGGCCGCACTGTTACACGCACCATGGTAGTGGAGCATGTCTGGAACCTGGGGTTTGAAGGCCTGACCAATATCGTGGACGTTTACATTAATTATCTCCGCGCCAAGATTGATCATGGTTACGAAAAGCAGCTGATCCATACCGCTCGTGGCGTCGGATATATGTTGTCCTCAGCTTCCCAATGAAATCCGTAGTTTTACGCCGGCTCAGTACCCGGCTTGCATTCAAACAGACCGTAACATTCGCGCTCCTGGTGGTAATACTGGCCTGGAGCGCGTATGGTTTGCTCACTCGTCGTATTTATGGCCAGTTGGATGATGAGCTGCAGGACCGGGCTATCTCTGTCCGGAGCATGCTGCAGATCCGGGCCGGTAGCGTAAAGTGGCTCAACGCAGAAGCTGACCCGGAAGTCCGCGCGCAATTTGAGCGTTCCATGCGGTATTACGAACTGCTGGACGATGAAGGCCATACGCTCGACGTTTCTCACGCCATGGCGGCCCTGCATCTGCCGGTTTCTTCCGCTCTGGCTTCATCCGATCACTCCGTCTGGCAAAGCGTCACGGCGGGCAACACACGCATCCGTATTCTTGATGTCCCCGTTCTGGGCTTGGCGGGGCGGCATTATCTCTTAAGAGTAGGCACATCTTTAGATCAGACGGATGAAGATTGCTGGCGTCTCCGCATGTTTCTGTTTGCCCTGATTCCTTTCATCATTCTGGCGCACGCCGTGAATGCATTCATGATGACGTCGTATTCCATGCGTCGCCTGGAACAGGCGGCAGCGGCGGCAAAACAGATCACGGCTTTCGATTTGAGCACGCGCCTTCCTGTCACCGGCGCTGGTGACGAGATCGATGAGCTAAGCACTTCTCTCAACGCAATGATTTCCCGGCTGCAAAGTTCATTCCAGCGGATGACGGAATTTCTGCGAACTCTTTCGCATGAAATCCGCCAGCCGCTCACCGTTTTGCGGTCGGAAACAGAACAGGCGTTGCGGCTGGGCAACAATGAAACCAATTATCGCGATACGCTTTCCAAGCAGCTTGAGCACGTGGAACTGCTGGCACGGACGGTTTCAGACCTGATGGAACTGGCGCAATCTGAAAGCGAGCAAATCAAGCTTAATCGAGAAAAGGAAGACCTCTCCGAATTGGTGCAGACGGCCGTGGACGGCATGCGCGGGCAGGCGGGCGAGCGTGGAATTAAAATTTCCGGAACAGTGCAGCAGAACGTAGTAGGCGCATTTGATGCGGGCCAAATCTGGCGGCTGTTGCTCAATCTTCTGGATAATGCCATTAAATTCAACCACCGGGGCGGAAACGTTGACGTGGTTTTGTCAGTTCATAACGACATTGCCATGATTTCTATCACCGATACCGGAAGCGGTGTTGCGCCCGATGAGCAGGTACATATTTTCGAGCGGGGGTATCGTTCCACTTCAGCCCGGAAATCGCACGTTCCCGGCACTGGATTGGGACTTCATTTTGCGCGCAATATCGCGGAAGCTCATGGCGGACACATTGAGGTGTCGAGTTCATCGGGTCAAGGATCATGCTTTCGAGTGTCGTTACCAGTACTGCATGTTTCCGCCCCGGCTGAGAGCTTGACGCCCACAATACAGCCTGACGCTCCCATCAATTAATTCTGCGCTTCATTTGTCCCAGCCATCATTCAATGCAGTCGACGAAAAAATCGGCTGGATTGGAAAATTTAATGTTTTTTCAATGGTCAAGCGATGGCCAAAGCGGCACAATGCAATGGTAGGAATCCGGGTTCTTAAGGAAGGTTTGTTATGAGGATCGCGAACACTGCGGCTCTTATCCTGGCGATGACGCCTTTACTGGCGGTTGCCCAAAGGTCTGGCGGACGGTCGGATCGCAAGCCCAGCCCGGCTACCAGCGCTACGTCCGCACCGACCGGGCAATCTGGCGCCGCGTCGATTCCAGTGGTTGCAGCAGCACGACAGCCAATACCTTCTCAGAACGTTCCGCGGCCGAATACAAATCCGAATGTCGCTCCTTTCCATGTGCAGCCTGCGCCTCCGCAGCCGGTAATGCGGCCCGCAGCAGCTATCCAGCCAAGTCCCACAGCATCACCGGTGGTTGCGCCTTTGGCTGCAAATTTAAGTACGGCGCCTGTTCCGGCGCCGGCAACAATGGCCCCACCAACACTTGAACCAACTGCAACCGTTCATTACGCGCAAGGACAGCTGACTGTAAGTTCTCAAAATGCCTCGCTGGGAATGTTGTTGAAGCTTATCTCCGCGAAGACCGGCGCGACAATCGATTTAGCTCCGGAGCTGCAAAATGAACCGGTAGTAGCCCAGATTGGACCGAAAGCAGTCCAAGAAGTGATGAGCGCATTGCTTGATAGTCCAAAAATCGATTACATCATCATGGGCTCAGGAACTGACGGCGGTCTGCAACGGATACTTGTCCGCAGGCGGCAATCGTTTGGCCGTACGGAGTTCGCCGGTGGCCGTCAATTCCAGCCGCCGCAGCCGACAGCAGAAACTGAATTCAAGCTCAATGAAAATGTTCCTCCGGTGACTGGGGTGGCCAAGCCGCAGACGCAGCTTACGCAGGAACAATTGATGGCGAACTGGCAAAAAGTCCGTGAAGAAAAGAGACTGGCTGAGATAGAGCAGCAACAGAAAGACCGTGAGAATGAAGCAAACAACGTTGAACCACCACCACAGCCTGAACCACAAACTCAGCCCGTACCCCAGCCGAATGGAGCGGACAATCCGCCGTTAAATTAAATTCCGCTAAACTCTCATATCCCCGGAAAAACTCCGGGGAATTTTTTTTGCGGCTTTGTTTGCGGACCCGCGACCCGAATGACTGAAATGAAGAACTTTAATGTGGCCTTGATAACCTTCTAATCCAAATAAATCACAATCAATTTGTAAGCGAGTTCGGCGGCAATCAATATTTTTTTCCGCGTCGAGTTTTGCTGAAATCTTGTTTTGCGGGTCCCCAAAAGAGAAACAGGCCCTGGAATCTTGTTTCTCTGAGCCACTCCCGCCATGAATCGTCCGGAAGCTGAAGCATTCAGTCCCGCTAAAACTGAAGCTTCTTCCCGGCAGGTTTCCTGGCCGCGCGGCCAGGACTATCAGGCAAGGCCTTGCTTGGATTTGAGGTTGGACGATGTTAAATCGTCCAGCCTCGTTTTTTGTGCGCGCAGCGATGGAAAGACGGGAGTGCAAAAGAAAATCCCCTTGCCCGCGTCTTTACGCCCAACAAGGGGAGACCTCGATTACTCGGCTGCCTTAGTTAGTTCGCGGCGCTGCCGCGCAGTACATTCGCGGCCAGAAAGCCCTTGGGGCCTTTCATAAGTTCGTATTCCACAGTTTCACCCTCGTTAAGAGTCCTGTAGCCATTTTCCTGGATCGCGGAAAAGTGGACGAAGACGTCTTCCCCGGTCGAGCGTTGAATGAAGCCATAGCCTTTGGCTCCGTTAAACCACTTCACAGTTCCCTTCTCTTTCACAACGCAACTCCTTTCGCCTCAGCTTCAGATTGGAAAATCTCCGCCTTTCAACTGCTCAAGGTGGAGAAAAAGGTTGTTGCTTTGCCGGCCAGATGGCTCATTTCCGCAACCGATGGCTGCCGTGCCGGAAGGCCCGAAGGCGACTCCAGCAACCGGATCGTTCGGCGAGTTCAAACTGCTGCACAAAAACATCAACCAGAATGCGCCCCGCGGGACAAGTCGCCGGGAGCAGAGCATAATATTCAGGAACTCTGGTTCTTGTAAAGCACTTTGTTTGCATAGCGCGATGACGCCAAAGGGAACTTGCTTTACGATACTTTCGTTTGTCCCAAAGTGGTCCTTATAAAAGTTGGAAGGAAGCGCTTTTCTGTTACGATTTTCACAGGATCTCCATGACATCAGGTTCAGTTTCGCCAGCGGTTGAGGTAGCGCCGATTGCAGCTCCGGAATCGCCGGCTTCCCGGCTATTGCTGCGCCCGTGGAAGCACATGCTGCTGCACCGCGGCTGGCCCACCATGCAATACCTTGCCCGAACTGAAGCGCACACTTACGCTTTTTCCGTGGCGGCGAACGCGATTCTTTCATTTTTTCCTTTCATGGT
>DASXJO010000439.1:0-3956 GCA_036497385.1 Candidatus Angelobacter sp.
ATTCATTAGGCGCAAATATTCTTCGATATTGGGTCCTGCACATGGCAGACCAGTTTTTGCAGACGGAGAGAACCTCTGAAGCTCATAGAGCCCGATCCTAAAGGCTTCCTGCTCCATCTGATAAAGGCTGCGCTCGTAGACGAGCACGGCCAGGCCGGATCTCGCAAATGACACCTCACCAGTCACAGTCCGGCGAGCCACTCGTATGCAACCCTGCACATCCCGCTCCCACGTTTCCAGATGCTGGATCGCTTGTTGCAGGTCTCTTCTGGAAAGAGGGCGCCGCTGGCTGCCATGCCAGCAACAGAAGAACAGCATGCTGATGCTCAGATGAAGTCGATCTTGCAACGCAATAAGCGCTGGCTCGACACGTGCAATATTAGCCATAGACACTGAAAAATTCCAAAGTTCGAATCCGGGGATAGGACCCTCTGAAGGAAAAGGCGAGGCAATTTCCGTAGCCCAACGCGAGTGGACTCGACCGATATCTGCTAGCGTTTTTTCGTCCGGTACCGGCAAGCAGGTAAGCCGAGAATGATAGAGCTCCGTCCGGTCATAACCCAGAAATGCGAACCATTCCGGATTCATGTGAAGTCCGCTGGAGCCAATGTATTTTCCTAGGCTGAACGACAGGTTCAAATTGCTTGCGTCGTTCAGCACGCAAGCCATGTGCTTCACGACATCCTGCGACGTTGCGGGGCATCCCATGCCCCATGATGAAAACAGCCGGGCCACCGCGCGCACATCGCGTTGTCGGTAGTCTGTGTTCCGCACCAGTTCCAAATAAGGTTCAACGAAGCGACGGTTACGTTGCCAGAGCTGCTTGGTCAGACCAAAGCCCCAGAGATGTCCCAGAGTCTCGTACCTCAGGGGCTCGCTATTTGCGTCTGAAGAGAGCGGGCCTTGAATTCCATAGGCGCTGACATATCCGATCCGGTCGTCTTTCAATGCCAGGTGAACAAGCTGGTCCAGAGCGTTGACATAAAAAGGCGAGAGCAACAAATCATCTTCAAAAAAGAGCGCGGCATCCTGATTCAATTCCTCAAACGCGTAACGTTCGGCCCTTTCAAAATTCAATGCCACGCCGAGATTATGATCCGCGACAAATGTCCTTCCATACGGAAAATAGTGCTTGAAGATTTCGACATTGGCTCGGATGGCAACGTCATCTGCTCGCCGAATGCCGCTGTATCGATTAACCGCGCCATCCTGAAAAAGCGCGACGGGCCGCTCATTGATATTGGCCTCAATCTGCTGAGACAGCGAATTGGCGACCTGTTCGAGGAGATCCGGCCGGCTGAAAGACATCAAGACGATTGGAAAATCCTGCCGCACCTTGTCACACTCTTGTTTTGGACCCATCGTTTAAGGCGACAAAAAATGACCGATGATTCTCCTGCTGAGTCGAGCTAATGCTTGGAAAAGCTTTGGATCGGACGCCGACGGAAAGATCGTCGGCTTTTGAATTTCCAACGGAGGTGAGTCATCTAGCGATCTGCCCAATGCCCTGCGTGCCGAACGCTCGATCCCACCAGATTAGTCAATAATATGGAAGCCGCCAGGCAAAGCTAGAGCGTTTTTCATGGTTCGCTCACCAGACAGGCCCTCAGGCGAGTGGGGAGAAGTGGACCCACGACCTCACGGATGCGGTACAGCGCGGTGCCCTCGATCTCAAAGCGATCAAGCAGGGCGCTCTTACTCTCTTTGATCTTGCCGTGCGGCGATTTTATCTCAACATTTCTCGTGTTCCTGCCAAATGCACAATGGACAGCCAAGCGTAACCGTTGGCGGTAGATTTTGGATCATAGTGGCCCGCTTCCGACACGCCGACGAATTGATCGAATAGGCAAGGGCTTCCGGGTTTGGCACTTAGCGGTCGTCGCCGCCGCCAGTCCCAATGTCTGTTCCTGGGAGCAAAACGGACCTAGTCCGGTCGCAGGCCGATGTCGCAGTCTGACCCAAAGCGGGCGAACCAGCCGCCTTCGGGCCTAGTAGGGCGGTGTCTTGCGTCGTCCCTGGGCCTTGGCCGAACTCGCCTGCATTACGTATCTTTCCGCCAACCGCTCGAGGCCAGTCCCTATTAGGTCGCCACCGCGTTTTCGCGTGACGGTTTGCGTTCGTCACTGCAAAAACGATTCGACGTGTATCTTCGCCGTCGCCAAGTTGACAGTGGCGAGACCCCAAATCTGCTTCGTGTTGACCCAAGCATATTTCGGAGTTGTGGTGGTGAGACGCACGTTGGCAATGAGGTCCATCATCGGTTCATTCGCTCGCGGCGTCGCAACGCCCTCAATGCGCATGGCGATGCGATGGCCATCATCAGTTTCAATTGTGGCTCTGCCGTCGAGGTCAGTGCGTCCATCGGCACGCAGCTGGAGGTATTCGACGCCACTACGTACTTTGCCCGTGATGCGGCCTTTGATATCTCCATCGAAAGCTACATCAATTCGTGCTCCCTGCAGGGGTACGCTTTCTTTGCCACTCAGGAGTGCATCCAGCGTCACACCGTAGTCGGTCATTCCGGTGATATTGAAGTCACATTCATAAATCTTTTCGCCTCGCATGTTCTGAACCTCGGCCATCATTCTCTCCTTTGGTTGTGCCGTTGTGCCGGATGGTGGCACTTCGCATGGGTTGAGCAGCATGCTGAACCAGCCGCACGCTCTCGTTACGAAAGTGGAGGGGCAGTCGACCTTGCCAACCGACGCATGCGGAAGGAGCCCTACCATGGAGGGCCTATCGGTTCGGGTCCCAGGGGGCCCTTGCCCCGGGCGAAGAAGCCCCGCAAGCCCAACGGCTTATTACTTGTGATCTTTAAGCGACGACTTCCGAAATCCGCCGTTACGTGGCAAAATCGGAACCTATCCTTCCGGATTTTGGAAGAGGGTGCGATGGATCGCCTGGACGCGATGTCAACCTTTCTTGCAGTAGTCGAGGCTGGCAGCCTGTCGGCTGCGGCGCGTCAGATGAAGACGCCGCTCACAACGGTCAGCCGCAAGGTCTCCGAACTTGAGTCTCATCTGCGGATCAAGCTGTTCAACCGGTCAAGCCGCCAACTCGTGCTCACCGATGCCGGAGGCTCCTATCTGGCTGCGTGCAAGCGCATTATTGCGGATGTTACCGAAGCCGAGCGCATGGCCTCTGGCGAGTTTACCGCGCCAACCGGCGAGTTGACGGTGACGGCTCCGGTGAGTCTTGGGCGCACTCATCTCATCCCGATCCTGGCCGAATTCCTCAAGACTTATCCTGACATCAGGATCAACTTGATTCTTACCGATCGTGTGCAGAGCCTGTTTCAAGAGCAGGTTGACGTGGGCCTGCGCATCGGCACGCTGCCGGACAGTAGTCTGATAGCGGTGCGGGTGGGGACAACCCGAAGCATAGTTTGCGCCAATCCCGCGTATCTCGCGGCCCGCGGAACGCCGCGTAAGCCGGAAGATCTGGCCGGCCACGACTGCATAAGTTATCCGGCCATCATGTCGCCCGATGTCTGGACATTTGCGGTGGGCAAGACAACCGTTGCGGTACCTATGCGTCCACGGCTCGTTGTCAGCAACGCCGAGGCCGCGTGTGATGCGGCGTGCGCGGGAATGGGAATTACGATTGCCCTCTCATATCACTTCCATGCGGGGCTGAAATGCCGGTCCCTGACAACTTTGCTGGATGATTTTCGACCGCCCGCGATGCCGGTCAACCTTGTTTACACGGCCGACAAATTTCTTCCGATCAAGGTGCGAGCTTTCCTCGATTTCGCAGCTCCGCGGCTAAAGCAAGTTCTCGCCGACTTAAGTCGCTAGTGGAGCGGATTTGACGTTCGCTACCCTGTAGGCCCCCCGCTCGCAAAGCGAACGTCAAATCCAAAGCTCCACTAGATTCAATATTTTGCTAGTGGTCCTTTGATGCTAACATTCGCAAAAGTGCCCGCTGCGAAGGGATGCGAATGTTAGCATCGGACC
>DASXJO010000440.1:0-7277 GCA_036497385.1 Candidatus Angelobacter sp.
ATTACAAGGTTTGCCACTGGTGGAAATTCCTGCCTGTAGAGCATGGCTGCCGAGCAATCTTACAAGTCAATATAAGTCCTTTCCGGCCAAGCGCTTTGAAGGGGCGATGGAGAGAGTTATGTACGCGGTAATTCGCGCCGGGGGAAAGCAATACCGCGTCGCACCCGGCGACGTAGTGAAAATGGAAAAGCTGCCCGCCGCTGATGGCGATGTGGTTGAATTCAATGACGTTCTCGCCGTGTCCGGCCAGGAAGGCACCATTGGTCCCGGCGCAGGCGTAGTGGTCAGCGGACAGGTCATGGAAGGCGGCAAGGCCGACAAGATTCTGGTCTTCCACTTTAAGCGCAAAAAGCAATACAAGAAGATTTACGGACATCGCCAACCCTTTACCGCGGTAAGAATCACTGAAATCGCTTTTGATGGCGAGCGCTTTACAGCTCCCGACCTGCCAGCCCGCAAGCCTAAGAAGGTAAAGCCAGCCGAAGCAGAAGGCGGCGAAGGCGATACCGCTCGGGCAAAATCGGCCAAAGGTAAGTCCAAATCGACGGCCAAGCCAAAAGCCAAGAAGAGCACGGCAAAGAAAGCTGCCGGCAAAGGCAAAAAGAAATAAAACTAAGGCGGCGCGGCGCTTTGTTTCGCGCGCTAATTGCTGTTTGAATCGAGATCACGTAACAGGGCATGACTTCAGTCGTGCCGACAACTGAGAAACAAAAGGGATTTATGGCACACAAAAAAGGTTTAGGCAGTTCCAGAAACGGGCGCGACTCCAACGCGCAGCGGCTGGGCGTAAAAGCATTTGGCGGACAGCTTGTCCCGGGCGGTACCATCATTGTCCGCCAGCGCGGCACACGCATTAAGCCCGGCGCAAACGTCGGTCGCGGCAAAGACGACACTCTTTTCGCTAAGGTCACCGGCACCATCAAGTTCGTGGACAAAGGCGGCTCCGGCCGTTTCGTCCTGGTAGAGCCCGCAGAAAGCGCGAAAGCCTAAGTCTCTGCCTTGCAGTACCAGAGCCCCGTCAACGCAGGCGGGGCTTCTTATTTGTCTATGACCAAGCTCCTTTCTGCGAATGTCCGGTCTACAATGATTCCGTCCCATGCGGTCCTTCACCCACATTCCGCAGCCGCCTCTCAGTAATTTTGTTGATCTCTTCTGGTTTTACAATGGCTACTCCCCCGGATCACACAAAAAAGAACGCCTAATGCCCGACGGCTCCATTGAATTAGTCATCAACCTGAAGCAAAACGAAGCGCGAATTTACGACCGCGAGAACCTGGATAAATATCTACAGCTCTCCGGGGCCGTATTGTGCGGGCCGCACTCCAGCTTCTTTGTCATCGATACCGCACAACAGGACTCCGTCATCGGCGTTCATTTCAAGCCTGGCGGCGCATTTCCATTTTTCAAGATGCCGGCCAGTGAGTTGCACAATCTCCATGTGTCCCTCGAAGACCTCTGGGGTCATGAGGCAGGATTGCTGCGGCAAGGCCTGCTGGAGTCGCCAACGCCGGAAAGGAAGTTTCAGGTGCTTGAAGAATGCCTGCTGGCGCGAGCGTTCCGGCCGCTGCAGCGGCATCGCGCCGTGGATTGCGCGCTGGGTCTTTTCCGCAATATTCATACCGCTCCTGCCATGACAGACCTTGCTGACGAGATCGGCATTAGCTCGCGCCGCTTCATACACCTTTTCTCCCAGGAAGTTGGATTAACGCCCAAGCTCTTTGCTCGCGTCCGGCGTTTTCAGCGGGTGTTGCAACAAATCCGCACCGGCGCAGAGTTTTCCTGGGCAGATATGGCGGCCAGCTGCGGGTATTTCGATCAGGCGCACTTTATCCACGATTTCAAGGAATTTTCCGGCATCAATCCCACAACTTATCTGGCGCAGAAAACCGATCATCTGAATCACGTGCCTATTCACCAATAGGTCAAATTTTTACAATACGCTGAGACAGGTTACCGGCAGAATCGGATTGGAAGCCGCAGTATTCAATGCTGCGCAAGGAGAATTTTTATGGCAAAAGCAAAACCAATTCCTGAGGGCTACCACAACGTAACCCCTTATCTTGTGGTCAAAGGCGCCGCTGCGGCCATCGATTTTTATAAACAGGTATTCGGCGCCGTTGAAATCATGCGCATGCCGCAACCGGATGGACGCGTCGGCCACGCCGAACTTAAATTTGGGGATTCCGTCGTCATGCTGGCCGATGAGTTTCCAGAGATGGACGTTGTCGGTCCCAAGACGCTGGGGAATTCTCCAGTCGGTCTCTTGCTCTATGTTGCGGATGTGGACAAAACCGTGGAGCATGCCGTCTCCCAGGGTGCAAGCATCAAGAAGCCGGTAGCCGATCAGTTTTATGGCGACCGTACCGGCACCATTGAGGATCCCTGGGGACATAAATGGACCCTCGCGGTGCATCTGGAAGACGTGTCACCCGATGAAATGCAGCGCCGCATGGCCGCGATGGAAAAGAAATAAGGAGCTAGCGCGCAATGCAAACGAATCAGTGCGTCGGGTGCTAAAGGCGCCTTGTCGCCCCTGTTTGTCCTTCGATTAGGTCAGCCCGCCGAAGTGTGTGCCGGGATCATCGGTGAATTGCAAGCGGCATCCCACTTCAATCCAACTGTTTTAAACGCAATGCACGCGTGCAAGGCGGCTGAGCCTGAGCAGCTTGGTTTCGACTGTTTTGGTTCCGAGATGATAAAGTCCTGCCAGTTCTGCCGCCGTAACACGATAACCGTAGTAAAGCAGGAACATGGCAATATCGCGCGTAGTATTAGGCCCATGCGGAATCAGTCGTGCCATGCGGCTTGCTAGTTGTCGAAGCAATATTTTGTGTTCGACCGCTGAATGAGTGTCTTTTGTCTGCCGGTCATGCACAAACTCTTCCAGTTGCTGTTCCAAATGTAAACAGCGGCTCAGACTGAGACACCGGCGGAGGTAATCCTGGGCGACCGTGGAAGCAACCACTTGCAGCAGGCCACGCAGTGAACCTTCATGCCGCCATTCAAGTTCGCGTAGCGCCCTGAATTCATTTGCGCAGATCTTCACTAGAACTTCCTGAAACAGATCATCAAGCAGGCTGGGCGTTGGCTGAAACCACCGGCGGATTGTCCTGCTTGATACCTTGACGATCAAGAGATGGTATCTTCTCATTAACTCAAGCTAGGCATCTTCATTGCGGTCAAGGCAAAATTCCACCAGGGTTCGGTCTGAGACTCCGGGCCAATAAGACGTGGTTAGCTTGTCCGGAAAGGTTTTAGTACTGATGGCTACAAGTGAATTCGTCATTGTGCAATCCTGTCGTTTTCCTGAATGGCAATGCTGCGCTACAGAATTGCGCATGATCACTGAAACCTCAATCCCGTAGCGATCCTTTTTTAGTCCTATGTTGATCCTGAGCCCACTATTGGACAAAAAAGATAATTACCGTGCAAATCCCTCTTGACGCGCAATTGTGAACTTGGTTTAATTCGTGCTCTTAGTAGATAGTCATGCAAGATCCTATTCAACGGCCGCGAGCCCTCCGCTTCGAAATCTTCGAAATGGACCTGGACTCCGAAGAAATAAGAAAGAGCGGCCTTAAAGTAAAGCTGCGGTGCCAGCCCTTTCGCATGCTTGCTACCATCGCTGAAAACAATGGCGATGTTGTTACCTATGAGGAATTGCGGACACAGTTCTGGCCTACAGTAGCGATTGATAACTACAAGCATAGCCTTGGCAACTCGATGCTGGAGATTAGAAAGGTATTGGACGATCCTGCGAATAAGCCACGCTACATCGAGACGGTTTCGCGGGGTTATAGATTCCTGATTCCTGTTGAGTTCATTACGCCGATAGCCCATGAAAATGGTTCGGGAAACCCTCTTAAGGGCGGCCTTCAGGCAGAAATGGAAAAGATTGGGCGGGAGTTCCCAATCACATTGCGCTGCCGGGGTTTGGCGTTGTTATTCTATCGTTGTGAGGGACTTCTGAACCTACATCCGCGCGATCCTAACCTTCCTGGCTTGCGACTTCTTATGGCTGATATCCAATCTGCCATTGACCGATCCCGTGCTTGACCCTAATTGGGCGAACCCTACTATAAGTTTCGAAACTGCCAAGCTTGTATTTGACGATCCGAATGCTGTCAGCGTTCCCGATCCTTTCGTTGACGGCGGGTGGAAGACACTCGGGCTGGCATCTGACTCCGTCTTACTCGTGGTCGAGCATACCGGACGCCGGGAAAACGGCCAGGCCGTCCGGATAAATGGGGCCCGCCGTGCAACTCCGCAAGAAAGGAGGTTTTATGAGCAAAGGCGTAAGTAAAAAAGCGTCCCTGGAACTCACTTTTCTTGCCGCATTGGATAGTGTTCATGCAAATGTAGATACTTCGGAAATCGCAGAAATACAGGATTGGTCCAGAGCAGTCAGAGGGAAATTTCATGGTGCTTCCATAAAGGAGCCCTCGCGCCTCTCCAAGCTCAAGGTCGGCTTACGGTCTGCTTTGAGGCGCCCGATAGCCGCGGATGCGCCCGGCTATTCTTCAGGAGCAATCCTCGGTGCTTCCGGCAGCATGGCAAGCCATGGAAGTGTGCAATACTCCCAAATGGCGACTCCTCAACTTATTGCCCAGTGCATATCTGAACCGAGTGCAGAGGCATGGCTCGAGTTCATAGGCCGTGTCCATCCGTTCATTGCCACTGCAATAACCAAGGCTGTTGTTCGTCGATTTGGAAATGCCTCGCGCGAGTTAGTAGATGATCTTTCTCAAGAGGTATATCTCAGGCTTTGCAGTGATAATTTCCGCGCATTAAGGAATTTTGAGTTCCACCACGAGAATTCTATATACGGCTTTTTAAAAGTCGTAGCTGCCAACATAGCCCAGGATTATTTCAGGAGTTCAGCCACATCTAACAGAGGCGCTGCACATGAACAAAAAGCGACAAAAGGCGATCATGTTGTTCTGGAACATGTGTTCAGCCGCGACGCTTCCTCTGGGCCTGAAGGAAAAATTCTTTTAGAAGAAATAGACACGATACTGAAGACCCTTTCGCACGAGCCCAATTTCGCACGAGATCGTGCAATTTTCTGGCTTTATTACCGTAATGGGCTCACTGCCAAGGCAATCGCGGGGTTACCGGGCGTACAACTAAGTGTCAAGGGTGTAGAAAGTGTTTTGCTTCGATTGACTCAATGGATGAGGGGTGCCTTGGAGCCAAGGCGGAAAAGCCAGCCTGGACGGAAAACCTCAGCTGAATAGTAGTTCTTGATCAAAATCTCAGGTCGTCGAGTCCCACCTCCCTACCTCCGCTAAGGTACTTTTTCCTCTGCGGCGAATCCCCGCCGTGGCCTGTACAATCAATATAGACAGCATGTTTATTGACGAAGCGATCATTCGGATCAAGGGCGGGGACGGTGGCAACGGATGCATGGCCTTTCGCCGCGAGAAGTTTGTTCCGCGGGGCGGCCCCTCCGGTGGCGACGGTGGCCGCGGCGGTGACATTATTATGGAATCCAGTGAGCGCCATAACACGCTGGTTCATTTCCGCTTTAATCCGGAATACAAAGGCGAGCGCGGACGCCACGGTGAAGGCTCCAACTGCACCGGACGCGACGGGGAAAGCGTCATCCTGAAAGTCCCGGTCGGTACCATTGTTTATGACAATGAGACCGGCGAGCGTCTGCACGACTTCTCGCATCCTGACGAGCGTATGGTTGTGGCGCAGGGTGGACGCGGCGGCCGTGGCAACCAGCACTTTGCCACCAGCACACACCAAGCCCCGCAGGAGCATGAGCAGGGCTTTCCCGGCCAAGAGCGTGTTTTACGGCTGGAATTAAAGTTATTGGCTGATGTTGGCCTTGTGGGCTATCCCAATGTCGGCAAGTCAACTCTCGTATCGCGCATCTCGGCAGCTAAACCCAAGATTGCCGACTACCCTTTCACCACTCTGCAGCCAAACTTGGGCGTGGTCACCATTGGAGAGCTGCCGGATGAAGACAGTTATGTTGTCGCCGATATTCCCGGCCTGATTGAAGGCGCGCACACCGGAACGGGCCTTGGCATCCAGTTTCTGCGCCATATTGAGCGCACGCGCGTGCTGGCCCACATGATTGACGTCTCTGACGCCAGCGGTCGTCCTGACCCTGTGGCGGATTTCAAAGTCATCATGGGCGAGCTGAAAAGTTTTGGCGCTGACTTGGAAAAGAAACCCATGATCGTGGTGGCGTCCAAGATTGATGTCGCTAATCCAGAAAAACTGGACAAGCTGGCAAAGCATTGCAAGAAGCTGAAGCTCAAGATGTACGAGATTTCAGCTGTCACGGGCAAAGGCATTTCTGAACTGAAGTACGCACTGGGCAAGATGGTTGCGGAAATCCGCGCAGGCTCTTACGCGGAAGAGCATCCTCCAGCCAAGAAGAGAGCTGTCTCCGCTCGCAAAGATAAGAAGAAAGCGGAGCGCATGAAGCGCGTCTCCAAGCAGCGGGCCTTAAAGCAAAGGCAGACCCGCTAGCATGAAGATTGCTCTTTTTGGCGGCACCTTTGATCCTGTACATCTTGGCCACATTGCGGTGGCGCGCGCTGCCGCGGAAAAGTTTGGCTTGGGCCGCGTGTATTTTGTGCCGGCTGATCTGCCCCCACACAAGCAGAAGCGCAAGCTCACGGATTTCCAGCATCGTTTTGCCATGCTCGCGCTGGCCACAGCGGATGATCCGCGATTCGTAGCCTCATTGCTGGATGCTCACACGGGCCAGCCAAACTACTCCATTGACACAGTCCGGCGGCTTAAAGGCACGCTCAAGAAAAGTGACAAGCTCTATTTCCTGATCGGCATGGACGCGTTCAAAGACATCGCCACCTGGCGGCAACCGGAAGAGCTGCTGGCAGAAGTGGAATTCATTGTTGTCAGCCGTCCTGGTTATTCGCTGGCTGATGTAGGCCGCGCGCTGCCTGAATCCTTGCGTCCAACAGACTTGATGCTGCGCGCTATGCGCCCGCAGCGGCCTGAGGGAACCATCGCTTTGATGGGTGCCACCATCCATTTACTAGGCGAGGTGCGGGAGAAGGTTTCTTCCACACAAATCCGCGCGGCTGCCGGAAGATCAGTAAAGCAGCTCAGCCGTTATGTGCCGCCGCTGGTGGCTGAATACATCAAGAAAGAGAATCTTTACGTCGGAGCCGCCGACAAGGAAAGTACCAGCGCAAGCCGGGACAAAGTGCTATCTTTTCAAGAAGCCCGCCAGCACGGGCATACCAGCAGGAGCCATAAGAACGGATGAGTTCACAGACCAGGCAGCACGT
>DASXJO010000441.1:0-21757 GCA_036497385.1 Candidatus Angelobacter sp.
AATGCCCGCGCCACTGTCACTGATGTTCACCTGGACACTATCGCCGTTTGCGGTGCTGATGTGCAGCGTGCCGCCCTTACCCGCCATGGCGTCTTTGGCGTTCAGGAACAAGTTCAGAAATACCTGTTGCAGCTTGCCGGAATTGCCGTGGATCAGCGGCAGTCCGGTATACAAATTGGTTTGCACCTTCACATGAGAAGTTTTGAGCTGGTGCTCCAGCAACGTGAGCGTTTCTGTAATGATCTTGTTCAGATCGATGGCGCTGAATTCCGTGGCGCTGGTGCGCGAGAAATTCAGCAGGTTGTTAACGATTTCAGAAGCGCGGAACGTCTGGCGCGTAATTTTTTCCAGCAACGGCCCTAGCTTGGCGTCGCCATTGATCTGCTTGGTCAGCATCTGCGCGTAGCTGGAGATCACGGCCAGCGGCGTATTAACTTCATGCGCCACGCCCGCGGCCAGCAACCCGATCGATGAAAGCTTTTCTGCCTGACTCAACTGCGATTCCAACTCCATCCGCTCGGTGATGTCATCCACAATGATGAGACGGCCAATCACGTTGAACTTGCGGGTGACCAGCGGCGCTATGGCCACATTGGCAATGCGCACATCACCCGCGCGGGTGTGCAGACGGAACTTATACAGGTTGTGAATGCCCGGATTCTGCCGCACGCGGTAAAACTCTTCCATGAACTCAGCCGGAAACACTTCACTCAGCCGCTCATTGAGCACCTGCGAACGCGGCATGGCATACATTACTTCCATCTGAGAATTCCATGACTCAATGCGGTCTTCCAGGTCCACGGCCAGTACGCCTACGCTGATGGACTCCACAATGTTCTCGTTAAAGTCCTTCAGGCGCTCATACTCGCTGGCTTTCTGTTCCAATGACGCATACAGCCGCGCGTTCTGAATGGCGATCCCCATGTACCCGGCCAGCGTTTCCAGCAGCTCAACGTCTTCACTCGATAGGAAGTCCCCGGACATGGTCTTGCCCAGGCCCATCACAGCGATGGTGCGCCCCTGCACGGTGCACGGGATGTAGTAATTCAGGTTCAGCTTGGCGATAGTTTCGCGGGCAGTCACGCTTTCCTGCAGCGCTTTACGCGTATTGTCAAAAAAGATGTGCCCGGCATACTGCTCGGGACGCTCCACCACCAGGAAGCTGAGATCAAGCGAGCCGGCATAGCTGATGCCGAAAGACTTTTCCATCACGAAATCATTGGCTTCGGCGTCCGTAGCCAGGAAGATGGCAATCCGATCAACCAGCAGCGTGCGCGAGAGGCGGTCGATGACCGACGCAAGCATGGCATGCAAGTCAGTTTCAGAGCTGAGTTCGCGGCCAAACTCGATCAGCGTGCGGCGATAGTCATAGCGCTTGCGGTAGAAGAAGCGATCAACCCGGACCTGAATCCAGTTCTTCAGCGGCTCAAAAATTAGCGCGGTGATGATGATGACAGCAATCAGGCCGAAGGTTCCGGTACCGGGATATTTCGTCGTGATTGAGCCGGCGAGGCTGCCGATTCCGACAAAGTAAGCCACCACAATTGCCGCCGTTGCCAGCGTATAAGCAACGCCACGCTTAAAGATGATGTCCACGTCCATCAGCCGGTAACGAACAATGGCGTAGCCCCACGTGACAGGTAGAAAGACCAGAGACAGGACGGAAATCTTCATCGCCGGCGTGGGCAAAACCCCGGCAATGTAAGGAATAACGTAGAAGAGCGTGTAAGGCCCAATCGCAAGAACGGTGCCGCGGGATATCCACTTGAGCTGCTGCTGTTGCAGCGGCGTGCCTGCTTTACGGTAGGTGCGCCACAGGATCACGGCTGCAATCCCGAAATAGACCGTCTGATAAACCATCTGCAGCCGGTCCAAGTCCCACCGCAGGGATTCAGTGAACTCAAAGATCGATACAGCTACAACCTGCATTACCAGCAGGGCCGCTCCCGGCAGGTACGCAAGAGAAATTGCCCAGGGATGTTTTGCCAGCAGCCTGCGCGGCTTTGGAAACGTGAGCGCAAAATGCAGGAACAATGCCGGTTGCAACAGCCACGCAACAATACTGGACCAATAGATCGTCTGATCAAAAGCATTCAGCTTGCCTGTGTAATGGAACGAATACAGGACAAACGAAATCAGGCAGAAAAGATAAAAGTGGGTCGATTTCGGTGCTGTCCAGCGCCGGAACAGAACATACAAGCCAATCCCCAGATAAATGAGCGCGATAAGCCGCTGGCCCAGTTTAAGGGAATTGTCCGCCGGAATCGGAATGACCGGCCCCACTTCCAGGCTGATGCCCTGCCGGTCAAGCAGATACGTTGCACGCGAGTAAACTCCGCTGCGGTAAAGATGCTTTTCAAACTCAACCTGGTTTTTAATGGTCTGGTCTTTTGGCAGGCCATTCACGCGCAACAACTTGTCGCCCACCTTGATGCCGGCTTTATCGCCCGGGCCGTTGGGTACGACGCCTTTGGCCACCAGGAAGCCGGAATGCTCTTTCCACCACACGCCATCCGTCGGGGTGACGTACTGGGACTCTTTTTGCCAATTAATGATGGCAAACGCGACGCAAGCGGCCGTCAGCACCGCCAGTACGATGGCGGAGAAACGAACTAGGGAATCTTTTCGCATGCGCTGCTTTCCAAACCTCTCCACCCCGGGCCTGAAGCCTGAAGATGCTGGGGTCGGGTTGGATTCAAGCAACTGAGATGCCATATACTTTTCTGGCTGTAGCAATAAGTTTCGTGTTTCCCTAGACTTACAAAATTATAAATACCTTAAGACTGAAAAGCTACTGAAATTGGTATTTCGCTGTGGCTTTTTGTATCTCCCGTTTTTGGGAGCAGATTGGCGGTTAAAGGGTGGCCCAAACCTTAAAATTGCGGGGCCTCTTGGAGGAGCCCCGCATTCAGAAGCGACAGAGGCGATAACATCCTATTTGAGTGCCCGAAACGGAAAAGCAGTTGTCTTTACCTGCCATGGAAATCGAGAAACTTACGGCGGAGATCGACGCCCAACCAATCCACTACTCACGCGCGGGAACCGGCCGGCCGCTTTTGCTCCTGCATGGACTCTTAGGCGGATCGTTCTGCTGGCGACGGAATATGGAAGCACTTTCGTTGGGACATACCATTTACGCGGTTGATCTGCCAGGCCAGGGTCAAAGCGATGCGCCATGCCATCTGGACTGCTCCATGCCGGCGCAGGCGGGCCGCGTGGCCTGCCTGCTGGAGCAACTCAGGCTGCAAGAAGTGGATGTTGTGGGCTGCTCGTGGGGTGGTGCTATCGCAATGTTTCTAGCCGCCCAGAGCGCAAAACTGCGTTCCCTGGTGCTGGTTGCGCCAGTGAATCCCTGGTCAACTCAAGGTCTGGGACGGATACGCTTCTTAAATGGTCGTATAGGTGAGGCGCTGCTGCGGACCGTTTGGCCGGTTTCCCGTCCTCTCTATCGCATTGCTTTGGCCCGGATGTATGGTGATCCCCGCCGCCTGTCCCCTGAAACAGTCGAAGGCTACCGTTCGCAGATCATGCGGCCCGGTAGGGTAGATAACATCCTGAACACCCTGCGCAGCTGGGAAAAGGACGTGAACGCCTTGCGCGCCGCGATCCCCCGCATTGAGGCGAGGTCGCTCTTGATCTGGGGAACTCGCGACACGGCGGTGGATGTTGGCTCTGCTGAAGCTCTCAAAAGCGCCCTGCCGGACTGTCAGCTCACAATGATCGAAGGCGCGGGACATCTCCCTTTCGAAGAGACGCCAAAGGAATTCAACCGGCTGGTTCTTGACTTTATTGATCGTCAATAGGCGATGAGTGACAAGCGCTCAACAATGACTCTGCCGAATCCTGGTACGAACTGGAAAGCACTTTAGGCACTACCGGGATTTTGCAGGGTTATGCCACACTAAGGTAAGCAATGCGGGAATTTTTAAAATCGACGTGGGATGGCTTGGATCGAGAAGCATGGCAGCGGTTCTTCATGGCCGTAGCAGGCCTGGGACTGGCATTTGCTGCGGCGGTATTTTCATCCGTGGCGCGGGAGCGCGGTAGTCTTCTGGCCACGGCGATCTTTGCCATTACGGCGTTGTGTCTGGCCCTTGTCGTGGGATTGCTGACGGTGCCTTTTCTGGCGCGTCGTGTGGCTGCTGCGCGGATGAAAGATGCCTTTGACTACGAATTGACGCGTGAAGGTATCGTCTACATCGTCGTCCTGGTAATCATCGGAATCGCCGCTCTCAACACAGCAAACAATCTTTTGTGGATCGTGGAAGCGGCTATGCTGGCCGCGATTGTGGTTTCAGGCATCGGCTCGGCTGCGGATTTGCGGCGGCTGGAGCTGGACGTCGTCGTGCCCAGGAACGCTTTCGCCAAGGCGCCGGTACAGCTGCGCGTGAACCTCATCAATCCCCGCCTGTGGATGCCCGCATTTTCCGTAAAAGTCTTTACCCCGGTGGATAAAAAGCAGCAACGCCGAAGCTGGGAATGGAACAAGACCGAGTTTGTCTTCCCCAAAAAGAAGCGCTGGCTGCGGATGCCCGATTACACGTTAAGCCGCAGGGATCCCCCGCCGTTCCAGCCCCCCATTTTGACGCGGCCCGTTTATTTCACATATGTCGCCGCGCAAAACACGGCGGGCACTGAGTTGGAAGTAGCATTCCCGCGCCGCGGCCACTATAGCCAGGAAGGGTTCAGCATTGCCACGCGCTTTCCGTTTTCGTTCCTGACCAAAAGCCGCAAAGTTGCGTTGGAACGCGATCTCATTGTTTATCCGCCGCTGCTTGAGCCTGACGATTTTCTTGATGTCCTGCCCATGATTACCGGGGACTTTGTTTCCTTCATGCGCGGGCGCGGCACAGAGCTCTACCGCATCCGTGAAGCCACACCGCAGGACCCCGGTCGATTTGTGGACTGGAAAGCCACCGCCAAGACTGGCCAACTGAAAGTGCGTGAGTTCACACGCGAAGACGAGCGCCGCTTGCGCCTGGTATTTGATAACCCTGAGCCCGGACGCGTCGCTTCGCCTGCCTATGAGCACGCGGTCTCACTGGCGGCCTCATTGGCTTGCCACTTCAATACCGAAAACATCGATCTCTCTTATGCCGGTTCCTGCTACGATGGCGGTCTCCACCTGGCAGACTTTCTGCGCTACCTTGCCACCATCCAGCCCGATAGCCGCGATCCTCAGTTTCTCGATGCGCTTCCGGTCTCTCAGGACTACAACGTCATCCTGACCTCGCGCACGCCCGGCAGCCTGCCCAGCGCACTGTGGCACAGCTCTTACGTAATTTATATGTGAGCACCTACCAGCTAGCACTTGGCAATTAGCCGGACGTTGCCAAGACCCACTTTGCTAAGCGGCGTGATCGGGAAGCAAACCAGCAGAATGGTTTTCTATTTTGCTGGCTTCTTCTCCGATTCCTCATTTCCTCCGTGTTTCAAGCTTTTGCTTATCTTTGTTTCCAATCCGCGGTTCCCAATCCGCGTTTATCTGCGCCAATCCGAGGTAAAGATTTCCTCTGGTTTTGGCTAACTGCCAACTGCTATTTGCCAGCGGCTTTCTTCTCTTCCCGCCACGGCTTCATGGCGTTTACCAGGTTGCGCGCCACATCGGTAGCTCCCAGTGGGCCTGAAAATGGACCTACGCCCTTGCCGGAGACGAGAACCATGGTGGTATTCTGATGGCGCAAAGCAAACGGATAGTCCCAGGCAAACGTGTAGCTGACAGTGAGCACCGTATCGGCCACGCGCGCGTCTTCAACAATATGGATGTTCAGCTTTGCAAAATCCTCGTTGTTGCCCAGCGCTGCCTTCATCTGGTCGCTACCGAAATATTGTGCGTCCCGCGCGTCCACGTACATGGTGTGAAAGTTACGCAGGATGTAGTCGTGGTCCTTGGAATTCTTGAGCAACACAGACGGATCAGACGCGTCCGGATTGGCATGAAGCTTGGGTTCAGGGTCATATCGCTGCGTGCGAGCAGCTTCTTCCTGAATTGCACGTGCGCGCATTAAGGACCTATAGGCGGCTGCTTGTTCCCTGTCGCGCCCGGCTGGGTCATTGATGATCACAACACTGGTTCCCGGTGGGACACACTGCGTGTCCGTGGGCGATCCTGGATTGCTTCCCTGGACACAGCGGGAATCATTCTTAATTGGGTCGTTCTTAACCGGCTGATTGCTCTGCGTGGAAGCATCTGGTTTGGGCTGGTTCGCGTTCTGATCCTGCGCGAATCCCGCAAATGTCGCACAGAACAGAAAAGCTGCAAGAGTGAATTGAGTGGTCTTAGTGTGAAGCCGCATGGTTTAGTTTCCTCCTGCGGCCATCATGTTTCGTCTGCGTGAAAGCGGCAATACTCCGCGGGTAAATTCGCAATCAACCCCGGATCAACAGAAGATCAAGTGCTTTGTATTGAATGGTTTTCGCTAACAGGCCGATGCCGGCGGCGTATGGTGCCGTAGCTAAGTTGCTACTTTCTAGTTCACCTTCCTGGCGGCTATCCTGCTGAAAGCCTTATTGTGCCCATGACAACTCACATGCTCCTCAACAAGAACCGAATTGCGCCCTGCTGCGTTTTGCTGGCAATCGTGCTTTCCGGTTGTGGCAAACCTGCGCCTCAACCGAATCCGGGACCGTCTCCGGGCAAGCCTGCAGCACAAGCCAGCCCGACCCCTTCCGGCGATGACATAGAAGCGGGCGCGGCCATGTTGCGTATCCTGAACGTTGCCCATCGCAGCGGTGGGATCATGCTGCGCGGGGAATGCGGCGTGCTTGGGGTAACCGAGTCCTATCGCATGAAAACGCCAGTAACATTTGATCCTCTGGACAAGGCCCTGCAGGAGATATCCGCCAGATATCAAAATATTTATTGGCGTGAATCGCCCGCCAGTGGCGTGCGGCTGGCAGATAGCGACATCAAAGCCCGACTTCTTCGGGTAAAGCTGCGGGAGTTTCGCGTTATTGAAGATCGCGAGCCTGACGCTGTGATGGCGGCCTTATGGCGCGCGCCGGAAGTCACAACATTTTTGCGCAGGAACCACATTCACTTTTTCCATCGCGTCATTACATCCAGAAAAGTCATCTCTCCGCCGATGATCGTGGAAATAAAAAATGCCACCGTGGCCGATATTCTTGACCGCATCGCGGCCGGCTATCGCTCTGACCCGCCGAAAGTCTGGATCTATCGTGAATGTGAGGACAAAAAAGAAACTGTTGTCGACGTGCAGATGAAGTGAAGATCCTACCGCGGATCAAAGCGGATATTCGCGGATCGGAAAAGAGCAAAACCCTTTAATAGTGCTACGGTTAATGGCTTGGTTTAATCCGCGCTTATCCGCGTAAATCCGCGGTAAATTGTTTTTGTTTTTCGCGCGCCAACGTGGAGTGCCAGTTTTTCCTCGTGTTAACTACTTTGCTACTCCCTTGCGAGGCGGATTCCCGCTATGCTGCGTTCAGTGGCGATGCGCATGACAGTCCTGGCGAGCGGCAGCAGAGGAAACTCCACTGTGCTTTCCAGTTCCTGTGCCAGCATCCTGGTGGATGCCGGCATTTCCTGCCGGGAAACGCTTAAGCGCATGCATACCGCGGGAGAAGATCCGCAAAAGCTGAAAGCCATTGTGATCTCGCATGAGCACCAGGACCACGTCGCGGGACTTCAGGTGCTGGCGCGCAAACTGCAAATCCCGGTTTACATCACTGAGGCCACATACCACAGCTGGCGGCGCGCCACCAAAGATCCTGAAGGCAAGCCGGCCAAGTTGGACCGGCGCGAGCATTTTCAGGTGGGCCGCAGCTTTGAGGTCGCCGACATTACCATTACGGCATTCACTATTCCGCATGACGCGGCTGATCCCTGCGGCTTTACCTTTAAGGCGGATGGAGTAAAAATTGGTGTTGTCACCGATCTGGGCTATTTGTCCTCCAATGTGAAAGATCATCTTCGGCGCTGCGACGGATTGATGATCGAATCCAACCATGACTTGGAAATGCTGCGCAACGGCCCATACCCATGGATGGTGAAGCAGCGGGTCATGAGCCGCGTAGGCCATCTTTCCAACACGGCGCTGGCTGACTTCTTTGAAAAGGACTACGACGGGCAGGCGGCTTTCCTGGTTCTGGCCCATCTTTCCGAGCACAATAACCACCCTGAAGTCGCCCGAGACACGGCCAATAAGGCGCTGGGGGGGAAGTTGAACCTTTTTCAGTCCTGTGCCCTTACCCTGGCCCAGCAGGACCACCCATTGCAGCCTCTCTGCCTGGGGTGAGAAGATACCTGTACAAAGACCTTAATCTAGGATGAGAATAGGTTAGGAACCCGCCCTGTTGGCGGTTTGAGGCCGTTTGAATTTAGCAGTCAGGCAAGTCAATGAGCAATATGTGCAGTGATCGCGTAGTTGGGGACATTCTCGCCGGCTGGCGATACGATATCTCAGGCTTGGCGCCGGAGATGCGCGGCGATTATGAAGCGCATCTGGCTGAGTGCGCCCACTGCCGCTCACGTCAGGTCCTGCATCGCACTATCGACATTGGATTAATGATTGTGGCGGGCGTATCCGCTGTGATGTTCCTGGTAGCCTTCGGCGCTGTACGGCATTTTTCTCCCCGCCACGCGCTGGTACTGGAATTGATCGCTTTGGCCGGCTTCCTTTTCTTCAGCGTGGTATGGCTCATCGTCGCCGTTGCCACACCGGCGCCGGTAGTCGTGGCGGATGTTGCGCGCATACAGGCCCGGCGCATCCATGACCGCCTGCCCAGCCAGATTCGCGAAAAGCTCCCGGAGATCACGCAGGAATTCCTCAAAGAAAGACAATAGCCTTCCGAATTGCATCCCGACAATTGCAAAAAGATCAGTTCCACGAAAAAGCCACCTGTGGTTGCAGGTGGCTCAGTCGCGAACAAACTGTTCTCTCAGTTACTGCTGATAGATGTAACCCACAATGCCTTGATCTTTCCAGCCCTGGCTCTGGAATTGGGATTTTTCACTGGCGGAGGTGGTGTAAAAGTGGGCGCTGCCATCGGAACTCGACAGCTGATACAGCGGCTGTGTGCCAGGAGCCTGCGTAGTGGCAATATAGCCGATGATGCCATTATTGGTATATCCATGCGCCTGCACGGTGGTCTGTTCGCTGCCCGCCTGCGTGAGCACCGTGTCGCCATTGCTGCCGGTCATGCGATAGAGTGGAACCGTGCCTGAGCCCTGGCCCGCCAGAAGGTATCCCGTAAGTCCTTCAGAGTGGAAGCCATTGGCGTTCTGCTCTCCGGCGTTGACGGTATAGAGATGCAGGTTACCGGTGCTGTTGGCGGAACGATACAGAGCAACCTTGCCGTTGGAAGTGTCGGCTGGGGCTGGGGCTGGCGACGCAGGCGCTGCGCCGGCATTCGCATTCACATCAGGCGCGGTGCCATTGGCGGTTGCTGCCGACTGGAACTGTCCAGCGGTGCGCAAGTCGCCATCACGAGTCAGGATTTGCCATTCGTAGTTCTTGCCCGGTTCCAGACCTGTGAGTTGCAGCGAGTGGCTGGTGCCTCCGCCGGATGCGTAAGCGGATTTCCAGGCGCTATTGCTTCCTGCTACGCGATACCGAATGTGGTTCGCGCCGGCTGAGTTCGTGGTCCAGTTAATCGTGGCCGAATTGCCGGTAATGTTGGAGATAGTTGGGCCTTGCGTGATCTGTACAGCTTTCTCATTGGCTTGGTCCATCGGTTTCTGTGCAAAAGCTACTGGCGCCGAGAGCATCAGCCCCAAACTTAACAGCATAAGTGTGCGTTTCATATTTTTCTTCCCCTCTAAGAAAAACGATTTGAATGACTTTCGCGACGAAAGTGGCCTTACCCGTGAAAACCCGCAGCAAAGGCAGGCATGCGCAGATTCTCAGGCTTACTTAGTTCGAGTGGATTAAACAAATGCGGGTTGCACCTTGAGAGCTGGATAAGCAGAGCTGCTGGAAATCTCCGAGGCTTTTGGCGTGATTCGAAAATTCCAAACTTAGACGCGCAGAGATATCTCGATCCCGTGAGAACTCTTTTACGCCGCTGACAAGCTCCCAGATACCAAATCCGTCGAGCGGCCCTGAGCTGCCAGTTCGCGCTCGGCGGCGCGCAACACGGCGTATTTGGCTTCCGGCAGATCGAGAGCCGGGATCACCGTCATGGTCTTCAAAATCCCGGCCAGATCAAAGTAAGCTCGCCGGCACTTCTTCATAAAATCCACCGGATACTCAGGCTTGCGGGCGTAAGCGGCAACTGGATCAGCGTCAAGCAGGTAGGCAATATCCGGCCGGGGCACAAAGCCGTGAACAAACTTCACGAACCTCCGGCTCAGCGGGTTTTGCAGGTTCAGGTTGGAAAGCTCGTCATAGATATAGCGGTCCAGGATCACGATATCAGCGCCGCTCTTTTTGGCGCGTGCCGCCACGCGGCAAAGATGGATCGCGTCCAGCAGGTAAAGGAAATGCCGCGCCAGCGTGAGGTGCCAGCCGCGGACATTCTTATCTCGGCGGTTCACCGGCTTTCCCGGCGCTCCAATGCCACGCTCGCTCTTATAGACCTTATGAACAAAGCCTTCGCGGTACTTAACGCCTACCACGACGTTGTCCCAAAAGGCCAGCAGCGTGGTCTTGAGCCCGGCGGCATGCAGCGCGGAGCGCAGAGTATCAATCTGCGTGGACTTCCCTGAACCATCCACGCCAGAGAAGGAAATGAGCAAGGGAGTGTTGGCAACATTGTGAGTCATTGGATTCGGCCTGTCCATGTTAGTTGTGCAGTCTTGGCCCCGATCGTTACAACGATCGTTAGTCATCAAAAAATACCCGCTTGCAAACTATCTTCCGGTAACTCCGGCAGCGCCAGCCCCCGGAGGTGTTGACGAGGTGCTGTGGCTCAACGCAAAGATTGTGCCCAAGGCTGCGCCCGCCGCGGCAACTGCGCCAATTTTGAGCAGCAGTGATCGCGTCTGGTGCTGCTTAGCCGGAGCAATGGCAATACCTGCCGGCCTGGCCGCTGCGCCTCCAGTGGTCGGGACGCTTTCGGCGGTCGCGGCGCCCACGGGTTCAGTCTGGGTTTTGGGCTGTGGCGCTTCCGGAATGGTCGTTGTTTGTGCCGGCGCGGCGTTAGGCGATGGCTGATCCTGCTGTGCGCCTGAAGCATCTGGATAAGTCGTGACCGGCTGCAGCGGCCCTTGCGAAGGATTCACACTCGTTCCCGGCGATGCCGGCTGCTGCTGTGGCTGATTCTGTGCCGGGGCTGCGGGCTGTGTGTTCTGCGCCGGGGCCGTTGCTGGAACTGTATTGGCTGGCTGCGCCTGATCCGTTTGCGCAGGCGGTATTGTTTGCGCTGGCTGCGTCGTTGGCTGCTGCTGTGACTGCTGGCTCGTTTCGGGCGCCTGTTGCGGCGTGGCAGGATTCGTCTGCTGCGCGTGCAGCATCGGCGCTGAGCACAAGCCGGCAATCAGTAAGCTACTCAGGATTCTCGTGATTCGGTATTGCGCTGTCATAAAACCTCGGGGAACTTGGTTTCTCTACAAACTTATTTGAAGGTCATTATTGAACTTCATCACTTGAACTTCATGGGACGAGTGCTTCCAGCAAAAGCGCCCATGTTCTCGGTTCCGGCGGTCGCCGCAAGCAATCGGGCTAAATCAGCATCTCTGTCCCAATGATGTTGGATGCGGTTTTTCAGGCAGCGGGCTAGTGTTCTCAGGTTGGTTTTATACCAGCAACATTTTTCCATCTGGGGGGAGAAAACGGCCACCATCCTGGCATTTCTAAGGTGCTGCGGCCCTCCTGCAAGCAAAGCGGCGATAAACCGATGGTTGCCTTCCAGCAGCGTGACCGGGAGATGCTCGTCGATACCCAGAAAAATGACCATCCCTTGCGGCACATCGGAAGAAAGATTGGAGCTGATCTCGGAAATCTTCTTCGCGAACTCATTTGGCTCCGAATCCTTGAGCTGCCGTATGCGTGCCGCTACGTCCACCGCCTTGAAGTTGCCGCGCGCGATTTTTCTCCAGTGTGCGCGAGGGAAGACGCTTACCTGCTCCACGTCTTCCGGTTCGAAGTCAATTTCCCACCACTGCCGGTCTTCCGGCAGTTCCCACCACATGGTGTCGCGGCGGCGAAACAGCAGGATGCGCCGAATCTCGTTCTCCTGCGCATCCGTCAAATTGGGATTTTCCACCAGAGAGGCAAAGCGTTCGCGGTCGGCGTCATATTCCTTCTGGAAAAATTCTCCGCGAAGGAATTCCGCGATCACTTCAGGTTCGGTAAGGCGACGCAGTTTTCTCATGCGGCCTCCGCGAGCTCCGCCTTATTATGGCGGCGCAGAAAGGGCAACGCGACCAGCGCCAGCATGGCAGCCATCAACACGATCCGCACCATGATGACTTCATGCAACGATTGATGGAACAGCCCAATGCCAAGCACCAGCGCGCCGCTAAAGATCAGTTGCAGCCAACCGGTGTTGGCGATCCGGCGCGACATCTCATAAGCAATAAAGACAACGCTCAGCGAATACAGCCCGGTGGCAACGGCATAAAGCGCCAGCAGCCAGCCGATCTCGATAAAACGTGATCCAAAGATCACGCCCATGATTAAATGAGGGAACAGCGCAGCAATAGCGATGAATACTAGCGAAAGTCCGGACACCAGCAGCAATGGCAGCCCGATGCCGTGGGACTTTTTGGTCTCTGGGCTAGCCGCCGCGGCCACAGGGAACATCGCGTTCACCACGCCGAACCATGAAGCGAAATAGAGCAGCCGGCCAATCTGGGAAATTGCAGCGTACACGCCGGCAGGATCTGATGGGAAGAAATGCTTCACCAGCAGAATGTCGATATTGTTGATGATGACCTGGCCCACGAAGAAGACAATCGCCTGCACCGCTTCTGCATAAGACGGCGGCTCAGCCGTACTGGCCTGCACGCGCAGTTGCGCCGGAATCCGTGGAATAAAACATGCGGCGATGACCGACGCCGAAATCGCTCCCACGGCGCCAAGAACACCGTATCCGGCGATGACCAGTCCCGCTCCCAAAAAAAAGCGTATCCCCGCTTCAAGAACAAAGTTAGTGCCGAGCCGGGGAAAAGCGCAGACACCCTGCATCGCGCCGCGTTTCACGCCCAGCGGCGCATACGCCGCAATACCAATCGCCAGCAGTCCAATGATCCACGGACTGGGCACGTTCAGGTAGGTTGCAACTGGTTTCTGCGCCAGAAAAAGTACCCCGCCCAGTGCAAGACTGGCCATCCACGCTTTGCCGAGCAGGTTGTGGACCACCGCGGCCTTGCTTGAGTCGGCATGGTTCCTTGCGACAAACTTGGCGCAGACCAACTGGAATGCCAGGCTGATGCATGATGCCAGCAGAAGCAATGTGACTGCGGCATTGATGTTCCCGAACGCCCCTGGCCCGAGCATGCGGGCCATGACCATGTTGTAGGCGAAGTTAAAGATGTTCACCAGCATCATGGCCACAAGCATCACGGCGCTGCCATTCAGCATGGTGGAGCGGTCGCTGCGTTGCGGACGCACTTCGGCTGCTGCCACGGTTGCATCGGCTGGTGTGAGAGTGATAACGCTTTCAGATTGCGGCATCACGCGACTTCTCTAAGCTGCAAGAGGTTGGGAACGTTTGTTATGCAGAAGTTGTTGCCGCATGGAGTTAGGCAGAAATCCGCTAAAGCTGCGGGCCGCCTCGGTGGAAGTCTCATAAATTTCAAAGAGGCGCTCCGTACGCGTAAGCTCCAGCACAACCGCGGCCTGGTCAGAAAGCGAAGCCAGTTTCACGTCGCCATCGCGTTTGTGGGCCTCAGACATGCATTTCAACAACATCTCAACGCCGGAAGCATCAATCTGCGAGACTAGAGAAAGATCGAAAACCAGTTGCGGACGGTCAGCCGCAAGAAAAGGACGCACATCGCGAAGAAACTCTCGCGCTGTGCGCGAGTTCAGGCGCTCCGGCATTCTTTTTACGACGACAGGTCTGCTATTGATGTCCATATCTCCTCGCGACAACCATGTTGGGGAATTTGTGGGATGCCTCAGTGTCACAGGCGGAAGTTTCAAACCCGGCGGCGGCGCCCAATGCGGGCGACGTTTTCCGCAACGTAGTCTGAAGGTCAGTTTTTTCTACTTTATTGGCGCCGAATATGCCCTGAAAAGCCAGCTTGGGAAGGTACGTAAGCACTTCCGCTGCGCTGGTCACAAATCTTTTTCCCGATGCCGCGGATATTGCTGCAATGAGCTTGCGATCGACGATGGTCACCGTTACGTCGCGGTGCAAGTTAACGATTCTGCCCATTCCGGCCACCGAATGCGCCAGATCGAGTCCTGCTCCAACGTAAGAAAATGGCAGGACTGTGGAATTTTCAATTACGGTGCCGCAGTCGACTTCCGCGTGCCGCTCCACCGAGCTGCACCGCGTAATTACCGCGCCGGAGCGGATACGGGCCAGCGAGCCCACGAATGCAGGCGCAAGAACACGCGCGCCTTTTTCAATCATGGCGCCGGGAGCAGTCCATACTCCGGGCTTGATTTCTTTTCCCGCCGGGCAGGTCTGCGTGTGCCGGATGAGGATATCAATGGCAAATTGCCGCAAATCACGCGCATTGGCCAGCGGATTTACATAGCCATCATGTTGTAAAACGGGACACTCGCTACGGCAGTGCGCCAGTTGAGTACGGAAAAGCGAAGCCGCATCGTTTCTGCGCGAGGCGCTGATGCAGAAAATTTCCAGCGCCTGCTCATCCGATGCCATCCGCGTAACACGTTCCTTACGATCAATGTGGAATTGGACCTGCTTCTCAAAATCGACTTCAGCGTAAGCGCCAAGGCGGATCAGGATTACCAGTTCCGCGCCGCTCTGGGCCATGTCATTGAACACAGACTCAGCTGTTCTCCAGAAACGGTCTGGAGCTGCAGAGACGCAGGTGACATCTGAGGGAAGACCAAAATTGCGAACGCCTGAGTTGGATGTGGCTTCCACCACTGCGCTTACTGAAGAGATCCCGTACTGCTGTAGCCGCTCTGCCATGCGCTGCAGCGTGCTCTTTCCCGCCACGTCCAGAGTTGCCAGGGGAGCATCCAGCGCCTGGTTTCCCGCTACATTCTGCTCTGAATTGGCCAGCAATATACCGCGGATATCCATTGTTCCCTTCACCTGTCAATGTTCTGAGGAAGCTCTAGGATGGCGTGGAGAAATCAGCGGAGGAGGGGACCCAAACTTGAAGTAACGAGGCCGAAAAACGACTATCGGTACTACCTGACCCTGGGAACCCTCTGGCCTGAATTCCGTGCAACCATTCATTCAATGCACGCAGCCAGCAGAACACTATTTTTTTTGCTTTCAAGATGAAACACAGCCGCCCTTTAGCAGCAGTGTTGAAATAGATGTGATTGAGTCATCCCGTGTTGTAAGGTCAGAGTACCTGCTGGAATTTTATTTCGCATGCATTGCGCTGCTAAACTTCTCCATATGCGGGAATTAAGAACTGTTTACTTCGCCCGGATTGACTCCTTGGTAGTAGGGCCTTTGCTGCTCGCAGTAACTGCAAAGGGCCTGCGGTGTTTGCACTTTTACAAAGGCACATTACCGCCTGCCGGTAAAGATGAAGCATGGATCGAGTCACCCGAACATCTGCGCCCTTACATTTCACAGCTCGAAAGCTACTTTCGCGGTGAATTGCGCTCTTTCACGTTTGAACTCGACCTGGTTGGGACGCAGTTCCAGAGAGATTGCTGGCAGGCGCTGCTGCGTATTCCTTACGGCGAAACCTGCTCTTACGCCGATATCGCCAGCGCCATTGGCCGTCCGAACGCCTTCCGCGCCGTGGGGCAGGCGAACCATGACAATCCCATCGCCATCATCGTTCCCTGCCACAGGGTTCTGGGAGCAAACGGGACTCTCACGGGTTACGGCGGCGGTCTTAGCACAAAAGAAAAACTGCTTCGGCTGGAAGGCGCTAAGTTTCGGCTGAAGGCCAATCCCTCAGCAAACTCGCAGGGGGACAACACGAGCGATCTGCCGCAAGCAAGTTTTCAATACTGATCGTTCAACCACCTCATCTACCTGAGAGGATCTACCTGAGGGGCGGCTTAGAACCCGAAGGCGGTGTGCCTTTGTTGGGCTCAGGATTATTATTGGCCGGATTCGCCGTGCTGCCCGGATTCTCGGTTGACGCTGGTGACGATTTCTCATTTCGTGGGCTGATCGTGAGCTTGTTCACCAGCTTCTTGCTGCCAGTGTAGGACTGAACAATCCGCGTCGCCGTGATCTTTTCTTTGTTCGTGCCCACATTACCCGCCAGTTCGACGGTGTCTCCGGAAACATTTACGTGTGGGCTGTCGCCGCTAAGCGTAGGCTCCTTGCTAAGAGCGTTCTGAATTTGGCTCTGCAGATCGGAGTCGCTCATTGTGCTTATGCCACTATTAGAGTTCTCCGCGTCGGGCGTCTGTGCGGTGCTGGAACTGGCGGCCCCCGCCACACCTCCGGTTGTAGAAGGCGCAGTCGTAGTCGGCTGAACCGGAGTCCCGGCCTTACTTTGTGCACCATCCCCGACGTGGGTAGCCGGAGTGCTCGGGCTTACCGGCGTAGTTGGCTGCTGTGGCTGGCCAGTCTGCGCCGTCAAAGCGCCAATCGACAATACAAACCCAAAACCCAGAACGTAGATCGGAATTCTCATTGCGTGCTCCAAATCCGGTGTTGAACCTTAGGAGATTCCTGGGAATCAACACACCAATCCTTCGCTTACTTTGATGCACGTTTCTGGCATGCAGATGGCAGCGCGCGTTACCGTTGGCGCTGCAAGCTGTTAAAAGAGATGGCTTTGGCGGACTGACTGCATAAGAATCCATGCTGAGAGACAATGGATTTGCAGCAGATGCTCACAATGAGTATTTGCGTGCGCAAGTATGGATTCAGGTGCTCACATTTGTAGTTGACCTCGAATCCGGCTTCATTCGGGGGTAAACTGGACTTTTATGGCCCATACGCACCCGCATCCGCATGCCCCGCTAAGCGCCCGCGCTCTGCGCTATTCGCTTGCGGCCACATTTGCGTATGTGCTGATCACTCTCTTTGCCGGTATCCGGGCTCACAGTCTGGCGCTGCTGTCTGAATCCGGCCACAACGTAACCGACCTGCTCGCGCTCCTGCTGTCATGGGTAGCCGTATTTATCCAAACGCGTCCGCCCAGCGCCACCAAAACGTTTGGCTATCATCGCGCCGGAGTACTGGCTGCCTTCGTCAACGCGCTCACCTTGGTCGCAATTGCCTTTTACATCTTTTATGAGGCTTTCCTTAGAATGCGGCACCCTGTTCCAGTCCATCCCGGGATCATGATCTGGGTTGCCGTGATTGGCGTGCTGATGAATGGCGCTATCTCATGGGTGCTGTTCCGCGCCGCGCATGACGTAAATATCCGCAGCGCCTTCATTCACCAACTAGGCGACACTCTCTCCACGGCTGCGGTAATCGTGGGCGGCTGGATCATTCTTTGGACAGGCCAGACATGGGTTGATCCGGCTCTTTCTGTCGGGATCGCCTGCCTGATCCTCTGGTCGTCATTCGGCATCATCCGCGAAACCCTGAATATCCTTCTGGAAGGGGCGCCGCAAGGACTTTCCGCCGAGCGCATCAGCGCCAGCCTTACGGAGGTTGCGGGAGTGCGCGATGTTCACGATGTCCACGTTTGGAGCATTGGCTCAGATAGCCATGCTCTCTCATGCCACGTGCGGATTGATGACATGACGCTTTCCGAGAGCGAAATTATCCTGCGCCGGGTAAAAGACCTGCTGAATCTTGAATTTCACATCATGCACACCACCATTCAGTTTGAAAATGCCGACTGCGAAATTGCTCACGGCTGCGTGATTCCCATCGGCACAGGCCGCCAACCGGTACAAATCAAAGGCTCAAGATAAGCCTCTTTTGTTGTAAATAATTACATGTTGAGCTTTTGTCCCGGCTGGGATACCTTTGCTGACGTTCGTCCCGATCCCATGGAGGACGGAATGAGATATCTGCTGGCGCTCAGTATTCTTGCTGCTTCCGTGCTCTTGTCAGGATGTGGCCGCAGTTACAATTCAAACTCGACTGCATACCGCAATCGCAGCTATTCCACGTACTCGACTTCCTCTCACCAGCGACATCGGGAGCACGGTTCGCGTGGAAGCGGCGGTCAGGGCGGTTCACATCATCACCACCATGACGGAGATCACGACCGTAGCAAAAGCCGCCACTGATCGCAGTATTTTACGCGGTCTTTCCGCTGAGTGTTTGTCGGGCATAAATTTCACGGACCGTCTCGAGCGTATCAATTTCGTCCACTGATTTGTCCGTCCGAAGACGCAAGATGCGGGGAAAACGAAGCGCATAGCCGCTTTCATGCCGGCTGGAGCGCATCATGTTATTGAACGCCACTTCCAACACAATCTTCGGCTCCACGGTTCTCCGAAATCCCTGGTCTTCAATCGTATGGGCCTTGAACCATTCCGTCAGCTCCGCAATCTCAGCGTCGGTTAGCCCTGAATAAGCCTTCCCTACGTTCAACAGCTTGTCGCCGTCACGCACGGCAAACGTGTAGTCGCTCAACACTTTGTTGCGCTTGCCGTGGCCCCACTCGACCGCCGTAACCACTACGTCCAGCGTGGCCAGTTCTTTCTTGAGCTTCAGCCATGACTTGCCTCGACGGCCCGGGGTATAAGACGACTGGACGTCCTTGATCATCAGGCCTTCATTGCCGCGAGCTCTGGCCGCAGAAAATATCTCTTCCAGTTTCTCCGGTGAGTCCGCCGTGATGGCAGGCGCAAGAATCACGCGCGGCGCTCCGCTTCTGGTTCCAGCCGTTGATTCAAAAACGGTCGGCTCAAAAACTAATTTGCCCTGCGGATTTTCCGTCGCCGTGCTGTGCCCCACGATGAACCCATCTTTCGGTACCGACGCAAAGCTTTGCTCCAGAATCTTTCGTCTTTCTTCCAACTGCTTCTCGATCAGCAACTCGCCGCCAGCATAAAGAACATCGAACGCCATATAAACCACGGGAACCTGACGCAGCATGTCTTCAGACACCTTTTTCCGTCCTAGCCGTTTTTGCAGCTCCGAGAAAGGCAGGGCCTGTGCCGTGTCCGGACTCCACGCCAGAATTTCTCCATCCAGGATCAACGGCTCGGGAAAAGCTTGCAGCGCCGGAGGCAGCTCAGGAAAGGCCGGGCTGATTTCATCCAATGTCCGTGAAAACAGCCGCACACGCGGGTCTTCTTTACCGCCAATGTGCGCCTGCGCTCGTATGCCATCGTATTTGTCTTCCACCGCCGCGCGGTCAAAGTAAGAAAGCGCTTCTTCGGCATCCTGAGCCGGACTGGCCAGCATGAAACCAATCGGATGGAAGAGCCGCATCTGGGCCTGATCAAGTTTGTGCTCCGCCGCCAGCCGCAGAGTTTCCGGGATATCGCCCAACAGCATATTGGCCCGCTGGACCGCTTTCACATTTTCCTCGAACCCCTTGGCGATGGCCTCTTCCACCAGGCTTTCGCGCAGACCGA
Organism: Candidatus Angelobacter sp.; assembly: GCA_036497385.1. Lineage (GTDB taxonomy): Bacteria > Acidobacteriota > Terriglobia > Terriglobales > Acidobacteriaceae > Angelobacter. The sequence goes on from DASXJO010000441.1 coordinate 19,527, forward strand.
TGCGCAGATCGCCACTGATGATCTTGATTACATATTTTGCTTCAACAGCCGTAGCTCGCCGAAGTATGTCCTGCAGCAAATTGAGCTTGCTCACCGCCGTGGATGTTCGAGCTAACTCGTCGAAAGCGGAAGCAAGATCCGCGATCGACAATGAACTCTTCGCCGGAGCGCTGTGTTCCAAAACGTCCTGCGCAGCCGATCCCAGATCGCCATGACGACGGTAAGCCGCTGTCAGCGCAACTTCGCCCTTGCCGGATATTTCTCCAACAGTCCGCCACAGCAGGGTGCCACCGACCTGCAATGTTCTCTCTTCCCAGGCAGGAAATGCCCGTCCGGAGAGAAATACCGCCGCCTGTGCAGCCTCATCCACTGGGCGCGAGCGGAAGTATTCCGCCACCAGACGCACTTTCTCAAGCTTCTTGGTGGTGGCCGCCACGGCGTCGGCGGTTTGGGCAAAAGCCTGCATCGTTAGCAGGATAGCAACTGCTATTTGTTCCTGTCCTTTTCTTCAGAATTCCCGTAAAATACTGTTTTAGAAGGCACTTTCAGCCCTTGCGCCAACCCTTTGGAGCGTCGGCTGCTTAGGGATCATCTAATAAACCAATGAGATACTGGCGCCCATTCCTGCGTTTTCTTGCTGCATTGCAATTGCTTCCCGCCCTTGAAAGTGGAGAGGAAACCCTCGTCGGCGGTCAGGCCGTGATGGAAGGCGTAATGATGCGTTCGCCTCATGCCTGGGGCATCGCCATCCGCAAGCCCAGCGGAGAAATTACCACGCACAGCGAGACTCTGCAGCGACCGTCAGAAAAGCATAGGTGGATGGGATGGCCGTTTGTCCGCGGGCTGGCCACGCTTGGGCAGGCCATGCGCCTGGGCTTTGTTGCCTCAAAGTTTTCTTTGAATGTTGGGCTGGAAGAGATTGCCAAGGAAGAAGGCGAGAAGAAGCCGGAGATCGGCTCCTGGGCGATGTTCGGCAGCATGTTTGTCTCGATCGGCTTTTTCATCTTCATGTACAAGTTCGTTCCCCTGGCCGCCGCCACCGGCATCAAGTCGCACTGGCATACGCTGAACAACAACTTTGCGTTCACGCTGGTGGATGGCCTGATCCGCATTGCGCTGTTCCTGCTATTCATCTGGGGAATTTCTTTGTGGTCTGACATTAAGCGGGTTTATCGCTACCATGGCGCGGAGCACAAAACCGTCTTCGCCTTTGAGGACAATGGGATGCCGTCCATTGCCGACGCGCAAAAATATTCCACGTATCACCCGCGTTGCGGTACCAGCTTCCTGATGACGATCATGCTGCTTTCAATCTTCGTCTACGCCGCATTTCCCGTTCAGGGATTCTGGGCCAAGTTTGCTCTGCGCGTAGTCTTCCTGCCGGTCATCGCTTCAGTTTCATACGAGATGATTCGTTTCTCCGCCAAGCACGGCAAATCGTTCTTCGCCCTGCTCACCAAGCCGGGACTGTGGCTCCAGCGAATCACCACCCAGCCACCCACTGACGATCAGGTAGAATGCGCGATCAAAGCCCTGGATCTGGCAATGGATTTGGAAAAGAAAAACGGCGGCGAACTGGTAATTGCCTAGCGTAAGCGCTGATCAGGCCAGACAGCAAGAATTCGAAATAAGTTCCGCAATTATTTATCAGCGTTCATCAGCGGAAATCTGCGGCAAAGATTTTTACTCGGCCGTGTTGAGCGGGCGCAATCACGCCGGAGGAACTATCAAATGGCAAACTTGGCAACCATGCTGATCGGCCTGGAACGGTTTACTTCCGGACTGAAGCGCCGCGTGGTTCAGGTTGGCGATCATCGCATTGTCTATTCTGAAGGCGGCCAAGGTGAGCCGGTCATTTTGCTGCATGGATTCGGCGCATCGGCGGATAGTTGGAACGGCTTCGCCAAGCCGTTGACCAAGCGTTACCGCGTAATCGCACCGGACCAGCCGGGCTGGGGAGCGAGCACCCGGATAGAAAGTGCCTCGTATGGCTATCCGGCTCAGGTAGAACGCCTGAATCAATTTCTTTCTGCGCTGGGGCTGAAGCGTGTGCACCTGGTGGGACACTCTATGGGAGGCTTCATCGCGTCGGCGTACGCTGCGCGTTATCCAGCCGAAGTGATTACGCTGGGGCTGATCGCGCCGCATGGCATGACTGAACCGGAACCAAGCGAGCTTTTTCGCGACGTAGCCAAAGGTGACAACTGGCTGGTAGCCACAACGCGCCCGGA
>DASXJO010000442.1:0-8290 GCA_036497385.1 Candidatus Angelobacter sp.
CACGCCTTTCGTCGCTTGGTCCACAAAAACATTCTGCAACGGGGCCGGTGAGATCAAAGTGGGCGGCTGAAGCTCCTTGGACTTGGTCATGCCCTTGGAATTGCTGGTGAAAGACGCTTTGGTATAACTCTCCAAAGGTATGGTCTGCCCGCCGCGGGTTACTTCGCCCGAACCTTTCTTCACCAGGATCTCGTGCTGGTCGGCGCGGATGTCGTTCATCACTTCCGCTGAACTCTCAGACGCGATGGTGGCCGTTGCGTCGCCCACAATCACCTGCGATTTTGACCCGCTGGCCAGGGTGGATGTGGCCAGATCGACTTTACCCGTTGTTACCTGCACCGCGACTTTTGTCTGCTGCGCGCCATTCACGGAGTTTTCCTGAATGGTGATGAGCGACGCCGGCTTCACTGTATAGTTGGTGCCGTCCGTGAAGACCACTTTGGCCATGCCTTCCGGCGATGTCTGCACCACGTCACCGCGCTCCAGCGCCAGTGAGTAGTCCGCCACCACCCATGCATTGGTGCTGGCCTTGCGCACTCGCACGTTGCCGTCAATGTTGGTGAAATGGGCCTGTTGCGGGCCTGGATCGGGAGCTGTACCGTTGTCCCCCCCGCCGATTCCCACCTTATTGAGAAGTTTTCCCAGCCCGATTTGCCCTGACAAGATCAACTTATTTGCTGTATCGGGAAACGCAAAATACATTACGACGCAGGCAAGCAGCAACACGGCAAACATCCCCATCAGCACGCTACGATAGGTGATGGTGACATAAGAAATCTGAAATGCGGATTTTCGCTTTTGCGCCACAGACTTTAAAGTTGGGGAGTTATCGGTGGCTACAGATTAACACAACACTTGCAGCCTTTAGATGGGCTCCCCTTGCCCCTCGACTAAGGTATTCGGTCTACTTTTCAAACATCCAAAACACCTTCATCAAATGAGTAATTAAAGCAGAAAGCAGCGCAAGTGGCAGTAGCCATGTTGGTTCTGGGAGTAACGATAGGGTCATGCACCTGCAATCTCCACGTTGCCTTAATCAGCCCCGATACAGCAAAATTGAATCATGCCTTCAACTGGAACCCGTTCTCAGGCGCTCGAGTCTTTGCTCGGACGCATTCAAGCCCATACGGCGAAAATCGGAATCATCGGCCTTGGCTATGTCGGACTGCCGCTGGCTCTCCTCTTCAATGAAGCCGGCTTCCCCGTGACCGGGTTCGATATCGACCCTGAAAAAGTAAAGGCCCTGAACAATGGCCGGTCTTATATCTACCGCATTCCGAAAACTGAGATTGCCGCCGCTGCCGCAAAAGGCTTTTGGGCCACTGACGAATACGCCCACGCCAAGGACATGGACGCGCTGATCATCTGTGTCCCTACGCCGCTCAATGAGTACCATGAGCCTGACCTGAGTTATATCCGCGAGACTGCCAAAGCCATTGCTCCTCACGTTCATCCAGGGCAGTTGATTGTTCTTGAGAGCACCACCTATCCGGGAACAACTGAAGAAGTGTTGATTCCCGTGCTGGAAGCGGGAAACAAGGCAAAGCTCAAAGCTGCGCGCCCTGAGCAGGATGATCCCAAGACAACTTTTCTTGTGGCGTTTTCTCCGGAGCGCGAAGATCCGGGCAATGACACAGTAGCCCGCAAGGACATTCCCAAGGTTGTCGGCGGAGTAAACCCGGCAGCTTCAGAAATAGCTGGCGCGGTCTATAACTCCATCTTTAATCGCGTGGTGCCGGTTTCCAGTCCGGCTGTGGCGGAGATGACCAAGCTGCTGGAAAATATCTATCGCTGCGTGAACATTGCGCTGGTCAACGAACTCAAGATGCTCTGTCTGCGCATGAACATCGATATCTGGGAAGTCATCCGCGCTGCGTCGACAAAGCCTTTTGGTTTTCAGCCGTTTTATCCCGGCCCGGGACTGGGTGGACACTGCATCCCTGTAGATCCTTTTTACTTGTCCTGGAAGGCCAAGGAGTTTGATTTTCACACACGCTTTATCGAACTCGCGGGCGAGATCAATTCGGCAATGCCCTATAACGTGGTGGATGCCGTGACAGCCGCGCTGAACGGCCACAAGAAATCCCTGAACGGATCCAAAGTCCTGGTGCTGGGCGTGGCTTACAAGCGCGACATAGACGATCTGCGCGAATCGCCGGCGCTCACCATTATCGAAGAGTTGCAGCGTCGCGGCGCAGACGTGGCTTATAACGATCCTTATTTTCCCAAAGTCGGCCGAGGCCGCAAGTACAACCTGCAAATGACCTGCGCTCCGCTGGAAAAATTGGGGCAGTACGACTGCGTGCTGATCGTGACCGACCACACTGACTACGACTACAAAAAAATCGTTCAGGAATCAAAGCTGGTGGTGGACTCACGCAACGCGACAAAAGGGATCCAATCAGAGAAGATTGTGCATTGCTAGACAGCAGTCAGCAGTCAGCAATCAGCCCTCAGCAGTCAGCCAAAACAGTTGCAGATTTCGCAGATGCACGCTGATAAAACGTTAGCCGCGAATCAACGCGAAAGACGCGAATCAGAAAAGAATTGGTAATTGAGTAATTTGGTAATCGGGGAATTTCAAAAGCAAGCCGCGAACCGCGTGAAAAACCGAGTCCTTTTAATTAGATTCGCGTATTTCGCGTTAATTCGCGGCTTATTTCTTAATCAGCGTTCATCAGCGCAAATCTGCGGCGATGTCTTGGCTGACTGCTGATGGCTGAGTGCTGAATGCTCTAAATCGAACTCATGTTCGACAGGAACTGCCCGTTTGAAGGCGTCTTGCCCAGCTTGTCGATCAGCAATTCCATGGCTTCCACCGGTGAGAGCGGGTTCAGCACTTTGCGCAGCACCCAGATTCTTGCCAGATCTTCCTTGGGAATCAGCAGCTCTTCCTTGCGGGTCCCGGAGCGCTGAATGTCGATTGCCGGGAAAACTCGCTTATCGACCAGCTTGCGGTCAAGAATAATTTCGCAGTTGCCGGTGCCTTTGAATTCTTCAAAGATCACGTCGTCCATGCGCGAGCCGGTGTCGATCAGGGCCGTAGCGACGATGGTGAGTGATCCGCCTTCTTCAATGTTGCGGGCCGCGCCGAAGAAGCGCTTCGGCCGCTGCAACGCATTGGAGTCCACGCCGCCGGAGAGTACCTTGCCCGATGGCGGAACAATGGTGTTATAGGCGCGGGCAAGGCGAGTGATGGAGTCCAGCAGGATCACCACGTCACGCTTGTGCTCCACCAGGCGCTTGGCTTTTTCAATCACCATCTCAGCCACTTGAACGTGACGGGCAGCGGGTTCGTCAAACGTGGAGGAGATCACTTCGCCTTTGACCGAGCGCTGCATGTCGGTAACTTCTTCCGGGCGTTCGTCGATGAGCAACACGATCAGCACAACTTCCGGATGGTTGGTGGTAATGGAGTTGGCGATGTTCTGCAGCAGCATGGTTTTGCCGGTGCGGGGCGGAGCGACGATCAATCCGCGTTGGCCCTTGCCCAGTGGAGTGAGCAGGTCCATCACGCGCGCGCTCACATTTTCCTTCACCGTTTCCAGTTTCAGGCGCTCTTGCGGATAAAGCGGCGTGAGATTGTCAAACAGAATCTTGTTGCGCGCTTCTTCCGGCGATTCAAAGTTGACCGCCTCAATCTTTACCAGCGCGAAGTATTTTTCGCCTTCATGCGGAGGCCGCACCTGGCCGCTGATGGTGTCGCCGGTCTTTAAGTCGAACTTGCGAATCTGCGAGGGCGAGACGTAAATGTCGTCCGGGCCGGGAAGATAGTTGTAATCAGGGGAGCGGAGAAAACCATAGCCGTCCGGCAGGATTTCCAGCACACCTTCAGCAAAGATGTGCCCCTCTTTTTCACTCTGGGCCTGCAGGATTTTAAAGATGAGGTCCTGCTTGCGTAGACCGCTGGCGCCAGGGAGGTCAAGAGTGCGCGCGATCTTGGTAAGCTCAGTAATATTTTTTTCTTTGAGTTCTGCGATTGTCATTCGTCACCTACGGGAGTTTTTGCTTTGATAGGAAGGATTGCGTGAATCAGAGGCGAGAGCTACACCCTCAAGAAACCTGAGGGCCCGCCAGACGGCCTTGCCTGGCGGGATTTTTCAGGAAAGTCTATTATGCAGCGCGGCGCTGTGGTTGTGCAACTGGTTCGTGTTTCAGTTCAATTACGGCGTCCGGCTCGGGCGCCTGACCCACGCGGACAAGAACGTCGTTCATCGTCTCTTGCACGCGGGTGTTAGGCTTGTGGAACTTCCGCGTCGCCTTGGAAATCAATTGACACAAAAGATAGCGGTTACGCACCGTGTCGAGTGCGTCATAAATCAAGTCAGAGCGCATGACTATATTTTCTCCTTAAGAATTAGTTCTAAGTAATAATGAATTGATTCGTCAGTTACGAAATGAATTCAATTTCCTGGGTCCCGCCGAGCACACAAACATTCTGCTTCTTCTGGCCGGCAAAACACATCTGTTGTTATGGGAATTACCAGAGACCCTTGTGCGATTATTAGACGCAAATCTAGGTGTCTAAGTTGCTTAATTTCTTGACTTTGTTTGAAGTGGCGATTCTGAACAAAGCCGGTAGCGAACCCATTCCGTAAGACGTTCTACGGTAAACGGCCATGGCGCAAACGTCAAGAGTTTTTTGCACTGGCGCTCTGATTATAAGTCCTTGTTTTGCTATAACTTGGTGATATTGCACCATTTATTGCAATTTTTCCGCAGCTTATCCTGGCAAACCTGAGAGGTTCAAGTTATGACCGATCTCCGCTATCCGATTGGACGCTTCACTCCCGAGCAAAATCTTACGCCGGACACGCGCAACCGCCACATTGAGCAGATTTCCGGCCTGCCCGCCCGCATGCGCCAGGCCACTGCCGGATTGAAAAAAGACCAGCTTGACACCCCCTATCGGGACGGGGGTTGGACGGTCCGGCAGGTCGTCCATCATGTGCCCGATAGCCACCTGAACGCTTATATCCGCTTCAAATGGGCGATGACCGAAGATGCACCCACAATCAAGCCTTACGACGAGGGCGCATGGGCCGCGCTCAAGGATTCTGAGCTTACGCCCGTGGAAGTTTCCCTTGCGCTGCTGGAGTCACTGCATGCCCGGTGGACGGTGCTGCTCAAGTCCCTTATGCCGGAAAATTTTCAGCGCAGATTCGTTCATCCTGACTCTGGTCCGCACGATCTTGACTGGCTGCTCAGCCTTTATAGCTGGCATGGAAGTCACCACGTTGCACACATTACGAGCTTAAGGGAGAGAAGGGGCTGGTAATCTCGCCGCAGATTTCGCAGATAGCCGCTGATCAAAAACGTAAGCCGCGAATTTCGCGAAAAAACGCGAATCAAAATTCAATTCGTGTTTATTCGCGAAAATTCGCGGCTCGATTTTAGACCTGATCTGCGCTCATCAGCGCAAATCTGCGGCTAACGGTTTACGGAAGGAACCCAAGGTCCTCCGGTAGCGGCCCGGCTATGGGTGTTTCAAACAGCGGCGGCACGCTGGGTGGTAGAAGCCCAACGCTATCCGGATCAATAGTGAGTGCGCCGTTGGTGGCGAAAAACACTCCAATCTGGATTTGCGGTTCAATGGCGATCGGCTTGGGCAATGAGGTCAGGAACGTGTGCGGATTGTTCAATCCGAGTCCCAGCGGGAACGCGATGTCATTGCGATAGAACGTTGCCCGGTCTGTCAGGTCGCCGGAACGGATCAATGCCGTGGCCGTTGGATTGGGTACGGTCTTGTCGCCACGGGCAAACTGCACAATCACTGATCTCGCCAGATCTCCTGGCAAGGGGTTCTTGCGAATGAACGGCGCCCATGCCACGGCATCGCCGGCCTGTCCCAGCCAGCGGCTGGTGTCTTCCACGGTTTGAATGGCAATTGCGCCGGGAACGTTGTTGATGACGGGCGGCAGGTTGCGCAGAGGGCTGTTGTCATTAAAGAAGAGCGGGGGCCCTGCGTTGAGCAGAACAGGCGTGCGAACGGAAAGTGCCTGCGTGAGCAAGAGTTGGAATGACGGGCTCAGGCGAACGATGTCAATGATTGGGCCACCGGGAACATTGGGCACGCCCACGTGAACATCGGGCTCAATGCCAAGGAAGATGGTGCCGTAAATTCCGCCGAAAGACTGCCCGGCGTAATAAATGCGAGTGGGATCCAGGTCTTGGAGGCCATCCCCATCGGCATCAACTCCGCCCTGGATGGCGCGGACCAGTTCCATAAGATTTGCAACCGTCTGCTGGAGCGCATCACGCGATCCGATAGTCCCCTGGGGACTCAACACAAAGGTTGAAGAGCCTTCAGCGCTGGTAATCTGGCCGTTCCCATCCTGATCGACCCCGCGGCCGCCTTCAAGAAACGTGGTTGAGGTGGCGCCCTGCTTCACGGTCAGCGTGCTGTTGGGGCCAAAGCCGTGGCCAACAACATTGATGGCGATGCTGGCAATCCCGTTGTGCGCAAGCACAGAGGCAACTGCAAATGGCGCACCCTGCTTGCTGTCAGTAAATCCGTGGCCAAAGATCGCCACCGGCCAGCCATTGGTGGGGCGTGGCCCTGAAGGGATAAACAGGTTGAAAAAGATATCTTCCGTACCTTGGGCTGGAACGCTTTGCCGTGTCGGCACCTGTGGAATGAATACGTTCCCATTCTGCCAGTGGGTTCCGCTGAATTTCCCGAAGGCCAGCGTGCCAATGGAACCCGGAAAGACCTGCAAGGCCCCCAAAGTTGCATTCAGGCTGGTTGGAATGAGCGGGCCAACGGTAAGGGCCTGAACGTTCCATGTGAGTCCGGTAACGGTATTCAACGGAAATACTGTCTTCTCACCAGCGGTTCCAAGATTGAAGTTAACCGCGGGCGGAGCGGCGGACTTGATCTGCTCACGAATGCTGCGTAGCGTGGCCGTGGAGCTTTCCGTGGTGAAAACGCTGGCTGCTGCCACGCCGTCCCGCGAAAGCCCGAGTTGCGGCAACTCCGCATTCAGGGCATGTTTTAGCGCCTGTTGATAACGCTTGAGCAGTTCGTCCTTGTTTTTGCCGTCTACGCCGCCATCGCCATGGATGAACTGGGCGAAGTCAGACGAAACCGCGATAGGATTGCCGCCGGCATCATGCACTCCGTTGGTCACCACCAGGAGGTAGTTTGAGTCCTCATTGAGATGGTCATTTGACTCGGCAAAGAGCGTCAGGCTGGCCGGGTCCCACACGATCTGGTTGATGCCAATCACTCGCGGCGTAAAGTTGTCAAAATCAAGCCCAAGCAGCCCCGGCCCGGGGAGCGTCACCAGAAAAACGGTATTGCTATTGACTGTGCTCGGGTCAATCGCGCCGTCAAATGCGATGGAAAGGCGTGGCTGCAGGTTGAATCCATCCAGCTGATTCACCAGCGTTAGATCGGCGCAATCTGAGGGATTACTGGCGCAATTGGGCAGCGGGACATTCACGCGTAAGCCCGTAAGCTGCTGCGCATCAAACGCGGTAAAACGGTCGCTGGGGAACGGCGACTGGGTAGTAGATTGCAAATTAAAGAGCGGATGTGTCTCGGCGAGGGCCAGAGCAGGTGTTAGAAGCGCTGTCGCAACCAGAAAAATAATGGCGCGACGGATAAATGAATACTTTTCAGTAAGGGACGTATGCATGGCGGTGGAATACCTCCAGGGGGAGTTGCAACGGGTGACGAAAACCTTAGACCTTACGGAAAGCATTGTCAATGGCTGCTAAGACGAATTCTGAAGATTGGCGCAGGAGTTTTAATCAACAAATCCAAGGCGCTGTGCAATCTTTTTCATTCAGGAGCGCTTGAAAACTGTTGTCTTTAGGCTAGTTGCGCCTGGGACCGCTGCACCAGTTCCCCGCCGCAATTGGGGCAGACGTTCTTCATCTCAGCCGCACATTTTTCGCAGAAAGTACATTCGTAGGAGCAGATCATTGCTATACCAGCTGGCGGCAGTACTTGATGGCATTTCTCGCAGTCCTGCTTCATCTCCAGCGGCATACAGCTCCTTATCGAATATGAATATTAACCAAGTAAGGGCTGCTGAAGTCGGTCATCTCCCCGGTCTTCTTCCCTGCCACCGGCAGCAGCCGCGCTGAAAGCGGTTTGTGCCACTTCACCGCGAGGCTGGCCATATCGCCGATGATGCTTTCAAGTTCATGCAGTGAAATATCGCCGGCAAGCGGGATGGCATCAAGCCCGGTGCTGCAAACAGAAGAGTACGACATGAGCGAATCGCGGCTGACCGTGCCTGCTTCCCAGCGTTTCGCCAGCACCGAATCTTCCAGCACCGGC
>DASXJO010000443.1:0-2209 GCA_036497385.1 Candidatus Angelobacter sp.
CCATCGACGTGACCGGCCCGCCGCCTCACTGGACGGCGCCTCCGCCAGAATTACATGGGCATTGGTCCCCCCGATGCCGAAGGAGCTTACACCCGCAAGACGCGGCGTGTGTTTCCATGCCGTCGTTTCCGTATTGACGTAAAAATGGCTGTGATCGAGATCAAGTTGCGGGCTCGGCTTTTCAAAATTGAGGCTTGGTACGAGAGTCTGGTGCTCAAGGCAAAGCACTGCTTTAATGAGTCCGGCAATCCCCGCCGCCGAATCGCAATGTCCAATATTGGTTTTTACGGATCCGAGTGCGCACAACTTCTCGCCCATAGCGGCGCTTTCTTCGCCGTTTTCAAACACTTGGCGCAATGCTTCTATCTCAATAGGATCGCCCAGCGGCGTTCCGGTGCCGTGCGTCTCAATATAGGAAATCTCTTGTGGCTCGATGGCTGCATTGGCAAGCGCCTGCTCGATAACCCGCCATTGTCCTTCCACGCTCGGCGCGGTATAACCGACTTTGAGGTTTCCATCATTATTAATAGCCGAGCCTTTGATGACTGCGTGTATGTGATCGCCATCCGCAACAGCCTGATCTAGGGGCTTTAACAACACCAGAGCGGCACCGCTGCCGGGGACCGTACCGCGCGCGTTCTCGTCAAATGCGCGGCAAAGCCCATCGGGAGAAAGAATTCCGTTCTCCTCAAAGATGTATCCATTTGGAGATGCAATTGAAACCCCGCCCGCCAGCGCCATCTCACACTCGCTATTCATCAAGCTCTGGCAAGCCAGATGAACCGCCACCAGAGAAGTTGAGCAGGCGGTATTCACTGGCACGCTTGGGCCACGCAGGTCAAGCAGGTAAGATAGCCGCGGCGCAATGTGATCCTTGCCTGTGCTGATGGTCAACTGCAATTCGCCTAGCGACCGTAAAAGACCAGTATCGCCACGGAGAAGGTCGCGATAGAGGCTCTCTCCGGCCCCGGCAAACACTCCAATGTTTTGCCCACGCGTGTTGTAGCCGGCGGATTCCAATGCTTCCCATGCGCATTCCAGCATCAGGCGCTGCTGTGGATCTGTGGCGGTGGCTTCGGCGGGATTCAAATTGAAAAATGCAGCGTCAAACAGGTCGATATTTTCCAAACGTCCTGTTGCATTTACAAATCCGGGATCGTTGACGAAATCTCGAGGTAAAGAGGAAAGATCGTCTTCAGAGAGCGCAGTGATTGATCCGATGCCGTTGGTCAGATTGTCCCAGAAATGCCTAACGCTGGGAGCGCCCGGAAAACGGCATGCCATACCGATAACAGCGACATCTGTGCATGCGAGATTCTTGATCCCTTCAGCTTTTCGCTTTACGTCATGTGCGCTGGGCGAGTGGCGCTCTTCGGATTCCAAATATGCGGCAAGCGCAGCGACGGTGGGGTGCTCGAAAAGTTTGACCATGGGCAAACGCGCATGCAGTAGCTTCTGTAACCTGGCATGCACCTGAGTCAGCAAGAGAGAATGGCCACCCAGATCAAAGAAGTTGTCATCTATTCCAACACTGGCGCGGCCCAACACCTCTTTCCATATTTCCGCGATTTTTCTCTCGAACCTGGTCTGCGGGCTTGTCTGCATCTCCGATCTGCGTTCCTCAATCGGACGTTTCGATAACGAGACACGGTCAATTTTTCCGCTAAGCGTGAGAGGCAATTCTGCCACAGCAACAATAGCCTCAGGCAACATGTGTGCCGGAAGGCGATGAGTGAGTTTGCCGCGCAACATGGCGGGATTAACAGTGGTCCCGCTATCGAGCACTACATAAGCAACGATCTGCTTTCCGTGCGATACTTCCTTCCGTACGACAACTGCCGCGTCCACGACCTCCGGTAGTGATCGCAGCGCCGTCTCTATTTCCCCAAGTTCGATGCGGAACCCGCGCAGTTTCACTTGCTGATCCGTGCGGCCAATAAACTGAAGGCTTCCATCGTTGCGTCTCCGCACCACATCTCCGGTGCGGTACATCCTTGCTCCGGGAACGCGTGCGTGAGGATCGGCTATAAATCGTTCAGCCGTAAGCGCGCACCGGTTCAAATACCCGCGAGCCAGGCCTGCGCCGGCAATATACAGTTCACCGGCAACGCCCACGGGCACAGGCTCAAGACTGCCATCCAGCACATAAGTACGCGTGTTAATAACAGGAAAACCAATAGGCGGAATTACGGAGCCGGAGAGAGGAAGG
>DASXJO010000444.1:0-24568 GCA_036497385.1 Candidatus Angelobacter sp.
GAATAGTTGATCTGGTCTTTGTTGTAGTTGCCTTCTGAGCCCAGCGAGCTGGCCCACTTCCCGAAGTCAACCGTCAAGCCGCTGCCAACCGGAAAGACGTAGGTGCCATAGGCCTGCCACAGCGGGCGGTACACCTGCGGACGCAGTTCATTGGCTGCGCTCCCCTGCACGGTCTCGGTCGCCTGGCCGTACTGGAAATCCAGGCGCACGCCATAACGGCGCTTGGAGTCAAGATCAGGCGCGCGCTCAATGACAAGGTTCGCCTGATTCAAACTGAAGCTGTTACTGCTTACGTCATAGGCACGCAGCAGGTTTACGCGCCCGATCGGCTGATTGAAGTTGTACCCGTAATAGCCGTCCAGTGCGCCATTAATCGTCGTGCCGCGAAAGAAATCGAGCACGGCGCGGTCTTCCTTGCCGATCGCCTGGCTTTCTGCGGTGGGAGACGAACCAGCTGCCTGCGGTGACGCAGGAGGGGTTTCTTTTGCTGGCTGAGCATTTGTGCCCTGGTTCCGCTCAAGCTGGTCAATTCTCGACTGGAGCTTCATTACCAGCTCGCGTAACTGCTGAACTTCAGAATCTGATGCCTTTGCATCCTGAGCCCTTGCGGGAACGCTGCACAAAATGAACCCGGCCAGTAGTACCAGGAAAACTGGAGCAAGCTTGCCATGTATGTGCATTGAATACCCTTCTGGCTTTGCCGCCCCCGATTCTTTGACATTGCGCAACTTGCGCACAGTGACCCACATCACTGTCCAAGCGAGAAGGAGCATCCCCGTTAAGATGCTCGACGTGGACACTACTCTCATGCATAGTGCGGACGATGCAACTCTGCTAATAACATCGATTGCGAATACTTGTTTAAAAAGCTTCATAAACTTCGCTGACGCCTCAATTTTCTTGATATCAACCTATGCCTTGGAAACCCGCGTGTCCCGATTGGCACCCGTTTGCAAAAGTTGCGGCTGCGACCGCGGCATTTCGATCACGCTTCCTTTGTTTCCTCTCGGTTGATTCCGAGCAGGATGTTTCGCGTCGGTGTCCATGACTCGCACTACAACGCCAACCGTCTTCCGGCCCCGTTTCAACTCGCGGGAAAAACCCATGAAGCACCACAGAAGCGCTATGGTCGCAAACGAGCCCAAAATTGCAAATGCCATGAAGACTGTCATAAATCACCTCCGGACCAGCAGCGTATCCACACTGGGTCGGAACGAATTCAGTATTCAACGTTCGGCATAAAAATGGCCTAAAGGAATCCTAAAAAGAACCTAAAGGCCGGAGGTTGACATGGCTCCTTGAGACAAGGACTTACAGAGAAGTGCGGTCTACTTTTGAAAGTGACAGCTTACATCTTGTCCGGCCGAAACCGGTATCCAACCCTGGGTTCTGTGAGAATGTAGCGGGGAGTCTCGTCAGGCTCGATTTTCTTTCTCAGATTGTTCATGAACACCCACAGATATTCGGCGGACTGAATGCTTTGCCCGCCCCAACCTACATTCAAGAGCATTCGGTGTGTCAGCACCTTGCCGGGGTGACGCGCCATGTAGACCAGAAGATCAAATTCCTTGGGCGTCAGATGAACTTCCTTCCCCTGGACTGACACGAGGTGTGCCTGAAAATCGATATGAAAATCGCCGATATCAATGGGCTCAGTTTCTTCCTCGTCTTTGCCGGCACTGGCGCGACGCAAATTCGCACGAATTCGTGCCAACAACTCATTGATGCTGAACGGCTTGGTGACATAATCATCTGCGCCTTTATCCAGAGCCTCTATCTTGTTCTTATCCTCGCCTCTTACCGACAGAACAATGATCGGGATCTGCGAGCGGTCTCGGATGTTCTCGCAGAGTTCGATGCCGGTCATTTTTGGCATTGACAAGTCAGTGATGACCAGATCAGGTTTCCAATCATTGAAAGCATCCAGTCCGGCCTCCCCGTCATTTGCTACTCGTATCTCATAGCCGTACATCCCGAGACTCGCCCTGAGCACGCGAGTGATCTGGGGCTCATCGTCTACAACCAAAATCCTGGCCTTTTCCGGCATAGTCAGCTCGTCTGCGCCTAAGCACACGGTCCATATGACCGACGATTCCAATTTGACAGCACACTGCCTAAAGAAAGGCTAAAGAAGTCATTAAATGTTTATAGGTCTCCGAGTGGCAGGAGGAGGCTATCGGGGCTCTTGATTCACAATGTGCACATCGATCGCGGGTGCGGCCCGGAGAAATCGCTGGATCGCGGTCAAGTACAGGTATTGGTGCCAGCCGTGGACGGCCGAGCGCCCAAAAATGATTTGAGTGATCTTGTATTCCTTGGCGAATCGAGCGACCGTTTTGGCGATGTCCTTTCCTTTTAACGTTATGACTTTTGCTTTCAGGTTTTCCGCAAATCGCATATTGGCAGCAAGAGAATGGCGGTCTTCCTCATCCAATGCAACTCCTGTATCCACGTGTACGACATAAAAGTCAGTCGCATCCACTCCCTGGGCAAGTCTCGCGCCTCTGGCAATCAGATTTTGCGAAGCATCGCTTGCGCTAATGCACACCGCAATTCGCTCGCATACCCCCCAGTTCTGGTCGATGTTCTTTTTGGTGAGATACGTTTCCAGGCCGCGATCGACCGAATGTGTGACCTGCCGCAACGCAAGTTCGCGCAATGCCATTAAATTGCCCTGGCGGAAAAAATTTGTGAGTGCTTTTTCTGCGCGACCAACGGGATAAATGTCTCCTCGGCGCATGCGCATTTGTAGTGCCTCTGGCGTCAGGTCCGCCAGAACGATCTCATCGGCGCGTTCAAGGACCCAGTCAGGCACCGTTTCACGCACCTGGATTCCCGTAATGCTCTGGACCGTGGGAGTTGCGCTCTCCAGATGCTGGATGTTCATAGTCGAGAGAACGTCAATCTTGGCCTGCAACACCTCGAATATGTCCTCATATCGCTTCTTGTTCTTGCTGCCGTCCACATTGGTATGGGCGAGTTCATCGATCAGTACCACCGCGGGCCTGCGTGCAATGATCGCGTCGACATCCATTTCGTCGAACATTGTGCCCTTGTACTCAAGCCGGCGACGCGGAATCTGTTCGAGTTGGGCCGCCAATTCAGCCACTCCCGTGCGGCCGTGAGTCTCAATCACGCCGATGACCACATCCTCCCCGCGTCGGCACCGGCGAATCGCCTCACTCAGCATGTTGTAGGTCTTCCCAACTCCCGGAGCGTACCCGAGAAAGAGCTTGAAGATGCCCGCTTTCTTCTCAGGCGCGGCTTGTTCCAGCCACTGTTCAGGTGTTTTAGGCACTCGGGAATCCCCTCAGCGTTCGCCGGCAGACTCAGCTAAAATCACGACTATGAAAGTCCCCGTGATCGCAATAGCAAGGTCCGCAATAGCCGCGCTCATAGTCTTTTGCATTGTCGTACTTTATTTCAAATACGTACATGTTAATCCTACGACCGTCGCGCTTAGTTTGTTGGTTGCGATCCTGCTCGTTTCGGCCGCATGGGGATTGAGATATGCGATCCCGATGTCGATTTTGTCGACGTTATGCTTTAACTTTTTCTTTCTCCCTCCCATTGGGACCTTCACGATTGCCGACCCTCAGAACTGGGCGGCACTTGTTGCCTTTCTATTGACTTCACTTATTGCCAGCCACCTCTCAGAACGGGCGCGGGATGAAGCTCGAGAATCAGCACGGCGCCGCAAGGAAGTTGAGAGATTGTACAGGTTCAGTAAGCAACTGCTGCTCACGGATAACATTGTTGAGCTTTTGAAAGTGATTCCTGTGCATGTAGTCGAAACGTTTGGCGTCGATGATTCCGCGATCCATCTCGCGGAAAGAGACAAGATTTACCGGTCCGGAGCCGAAATCGAGCAACTGTCAAGCACAGATCTTAAGAATGTCTCCTCCACCGGCGAACCGATATTTGATCGGGAACACAAACGTGCTCTGGTTCCCGTCAGCATGGGCGTGAGGAGGATGGGAAGTCTGGGGATCGCAGGTGATGCTCTTTCCCGGGAAACACTGGAAGCAATGAGCGGATTGATTGCGATTGCCATTGAGCGTGCTGGCGCTGTCGACACACTTATGCGCAACGAAGCCTCGCGCGAGAGCGAGCGGCTCAGGTCCGCCCTGCTGGATTCAATTACGCACGAATTCCGCACACCGTTGACTTCAATTAAGGCCTCGGTAACCAGCTTGAAATCTGAGGCGATAATGAATGAAGAACAGCGCCGCGACTTTGTTGAGATCATTGATGAAGAAAGCGACCGCCTGAATCGCTTGATTGGCGAAGCCGTCGAGATGGCACGGCTTGATGCCAACGAAGTAAAGCTGGAGTTGGAACCGCACCGGATTGGAGAGGCAATTGAGGGCGCACTCCAAGAATCCAGGAACGTAATTGCGGACCACACGGTCGAGGTTCGTGTACCTGATAATCTCCCGCCAGCCCTGATGGATGTGGACTGGATCAGAAAAGTTCTGCAACACCTGATTGAGAATGCGGCCAAGTATTCGCCGGCAGGCCAACCGATCTTCATCAGCGGCGAGGTCCGCAATGGGCGGCTCATTACCAGCGTTGCCGACCGTGGAGTAGGAATTGACGATCTTGAGCGATCGATGATTTTTGACAAGTTCTACCGTGGCCAGGGCCAGCGTTACCGGGTACAGGGCACGGGGATGGGGCTGGCAATTGTAAAGGCCATTGTTGAGGCGCATGGCGGACGGATCGAAGTGAGCAGCCAACTTGGCCATGGGTCAGTTTTCTCTTTTGGCCTTCCTATTGTCTGATCAGTCGAGCCGAGCGTGACAAGCCGCTCGCCTTCAGCGATGCTGGCTTGGTGTTCCTTCAATCCGAAGATTGTCGCCAGATTTTTGTCTCATCTTTAGGTTTTCTTTAGGGCTACAGCAATAGCATCTGGACTAGAAGGACTAATATGCTGCATCTTCTCGTCCGGATTCTGGAGATCGTATTCTTTGTTGGCCTTGCCGGGTCCGCGGTTGTCGTAATTCTCACATTTGTGGCTGACGTTCGCGATTTTCCCAAAAAAGACTGATGGCCTTGAACACTTGGGTTTCTTTAGGCAAAGATCGCGAAAGCGTATGCTGGTAGAGAAATGTCCGATCCTGCAAATTGGCCACAAATACGGCGGCCGATGCGTCCAACGATTCAACCGCCGGGGCGTCCGAGACAGCGTCTCCGCCGGCTGCTCCTCATGCTCGCTGTACTTGTCCTCGTCAGCCTCACTGGACGAATGTGGCTGTCGTACTACGTCGATGCGCTTTGGTTCGAATCGCTCGGCTATGCGCAAGTTTTCTGGAAGACGCTGAGCCTCCAGTCGACTGTTTTCATCTCCTTTACAGCATCCACGTTTCTCATCCTGTACGGAGCGTTCCTGGCCCTTAAGAGAACCCACTTCATCTCGTTGCCGGGTTCGCACACGATCTTCATTGGCGGACAACCATTGCGGTTGCCGGTAGGGTCGGCCCTGCGCCTCCTTGTAGTCGCTGGCGCAGCCGTCATCGCCGTGGCGACCGGAGCCGTCATGATGGCAGAGTGGCCAACATTCGCTCTCTATTGGTATGCGCCACGCACCAACGCCGGCGTAGCTGATCCGATCTTTGGCAAGCCGCCGGGCTTTTATCTCTTCACCCTTCCCGCCTGGCAACTTGTTTCTGGTTGGCTGTTGCTGCTGGCATTAATCACCTGCGCGGCCGCGATTCTCTTTCTCCTTATGAAGAGGGCCAGCCGGGCGTTTGAAAACCCGTTCGGAGACCACAGTGCCGTTTCCTGGAGCAGCCTCTCCACGACATTTGCCTTCCTGCTACTGGTAATCGCGCTCCGCGTATACCTCGGTCGCTTCGGCCTGTTGCTGGAAAACCATACCATCTTTGCCGGCGTCACCTACACCGACGCGCACATCATTTTGCCAGGCCAGCTTGTAATCTGCGTGGCGCTCCTCCTCGGCGCTGTGATCGCCCTGGCAAATGCGATTTGGCTAAAACGCGGGCGCTGGCTGGCGGCAGCCATTGTTCCTGCAATTCTCTGTTATCTGGTGTTTCAGGTATCCGGCTGGTACGTAAGAAGTTTTATAGTCAAGCCCAATGAACTGGTTCGTGAGCGCGCTTATATCACCAACAACATCACGGCTACGCGGCAAGCCTTCCAATTAGATCGCGTGTCTCAGCGCGAGTTTCCCGCGGAAACGAGCGTTGCGGCGGCTGAGCCGGCGCAGAATCAGGCGACACTCCAAAACATCCGGCTCTGGGATTGGCGTGCGCTCCAGGACACGCTGCGACAGATACAGGAAATCCGCACCTACTACGATTTTCCCGATGTCGATATCGACCGCTATGAAATTGACGGCAATCTGCGTGAGGTAATGCTCGCTTCCCGCGAGCTGAATATCGAAAAGCTTCCAGAGAGCAGCCGCAACTGGATCAACGAAAAGCTGATCTACACGCACGGGTACGGCATTACCATGAATTCAGTCAACGGATTCACGCCCGAGGGCCTGCCGAACCTGTATCTGAGCAATATGCCTGTCCAAAGTTCCGTGCCTGGCCTGAACGTGACACGCCCGGAGATTTATTTCGGCGAGCTGACCAACACCGATGTGTACGTTAACACACGCCAAAAGGAATTTAACTATCCCCAGGGCCAGACCAACAGCTTCACATCCTACGAAGCCAAGAGTGGAATTGTCCTCAATGGATTTCTGCGCCGCATCCTCATCGCCATCGACCGCGGCGATCTAGGGAAGCTCCCGTTCAGCGATGACATCAACAGTGAGAGCCGGCTGCTGATGCGCCGCAATGTGCGCGATCGCGTATCAGCCCTGGCGCCATTTTTCACCTATGACCAGGACCCATATATCGTGATCGGTGAAGATGGCCGGTTGTACTGGATCATGGATGCGTTTACCACCTCCGACGGCTATCCCTACTCCAGCCACTACCGCCTCGACGGCGACCTTATTAATTACATCCGGAACAGCGTCAAGGTGATCATCGACGCCTACGATGGATCGACGACATTCTATGTTTTCGATATAGAAGACCCGATCCTCGCCGGCTACCGGCGCATCTTTCCGGCCCTTTTCAAGGATGCGGCCACCATGCCGCCGGGACTGCGTAAGCATGTGCGCTACCCCGAGTTGTTGCTTACATTGCAGGCAGAAGTATATGGGCTGTATCACATGACGGACCCGCAGATGTTTTACAACCGCGAAGACCTTTGGAGCGTGGCAAGCGAAGTCGCCTTGAACGAGCGTGGTGAACAGGCGGCCCGAATGATGGAGCCGAATTTCGTGCTCATGAAGTTGCCGGACGAAACCGGCTTGGAGTTTGTGGAGATTCTGCCGTTCACGCCAGCCAACCGGAATAACCTGATTGGCTGGATTGCGGGGCGCAGCGACGGCGCGCACTACGGCACATCAGTTGTTTACAACTTCCCCAAAACGAAGTTGGTTGATGGACCACTCCAGATCGAAGCACGAATCGATCAGAACGCACAGCTTTCCGGCCAACTAACACTCTGGAATCAGCAAGGTTCGCATGTACGGCGTGGAGCTCTGCTGGTGATCCCCTGCGGGCGCGCACTCTTGTACGCGGAGCCGATCTATTTACAGGCGGAGCGAAGCCCGATGCCCGAGTTGCGTCTGGTTGTGCTGGCGCTGCAAGATCGGCTGGCCTATGGGCCCACGTTTGAATCAGCCATGGCATCCCTCTTTGGGGGCGCGTCGCCGAGCACGAGCGCAGAGTCCTCGCAGCCGGCAAAAGGCGCGGTAGCCCCGGCCGCTCAGCCCTCCTCCTCGAAGGATCTCAATGCGTTGATCGCTGAGGCTGCCAAAGATCTTGCTGACTATCAACGGCTGACTGCGGAAGGCAAACTCGGCGAGGCCGGACAGAAGCTTGAGCAATTAAAACGGGCACTCGACGCTCTGAATGCGCATCGAAAGTGATT
The DNA here is from genome assembly GCA_036497385.1 of Candidatus Angelobacter sp. Classification (GTDB taxonomy): domain Bacteria; phylum Acidobacteriota; class Terriglobia; order Terriglobales; family Acidobacteriaceae; genus Angelobacter. The sequence continues at coordinate 7,960 of DASXJO010000444.1, forward strand.
TACCACCAACGATCCCGCATGGTCGAAAAAGCACAATACCTTAACTGGCATAATCGCATGGAGAGAGACATTGACCAGCTTCGCAAACGCGCCTTCTCGTCAAGTAAGATTCACCAGAGGTGAAAGTAGCGTTACATGAGCCCATCTGCGATTGACATCTCAAGCCCGCTATTCAAGGCAGATCCTTATTCCTTTTATGCGCAGTTGCGGGCTGAGCACCCGGTTTTTCCGGTGAGACTTCCTGATGGTCAAACGGCTTGGCTCATCACACGCTACGACGATGCCCTCTCCGCTCTCAAGGACCGGCGCTTTTCCAAGGACAAGCTGAACGCCGGTCAAAAACAGCCGTGGATACCGGCGTATTTCAAGCCACTCGCTCGCAACATGCTCGATCTGGACGATCCCGACCACGCACGTCTCCGCGGTCTTGTACACAAGGCCTTTACTCCCAAGATGATAGAGAGCATGCGCCAGGGCATAGAGTCCCTGACAGAGAAATTGCTCGACGCCGCCCAGGCTCGTGGACGCATGGATCTGGTGCGAGACTATGCTTTACCCCTGCCCACCGCGATCATTGCGCAAATGCTGGGAGTGCCCGCGGGTGAGCGGCCCAAGTTTCACCGCTGGTCGAGTGCAATTGTTTCTTCGCAATCTTCCAAGTGGGGTGCGGTTTGGGCCATTCCCTACGCGTTTGCCTTCTTGCGATATATCCGCAAGCTCATCAGTCTGCGCCGAAACCATCCCCAGAATGACCTTACCAGCGCCCTGGCGCAAGCAGAAGAGGCTAGAGATAAATTAAACGGGGACGAGTTGCTTTCGATGATTTTTCTGTTGCTCATCGCCGGCCATGAGACCACAGTCAATCTTATCGCCAACAGCGCTCTGGCTCTCCTGCGCCATCCCGACCAAATGGAGAAACTGCGTTGCGACCCTTCTTTGATTGAGCCGGCAGTAGAGGAATTGCTGCGCTTTGAAGGACCCGTAGAGACAGCTACCGAGCGGTATGCGTTGGAGGATGTGTTGATTTCTGGCAGCACGATACCGCGAGGTGCGCTGGTGTACGTGGTGCTGGCTTCCGCTAACCGTGATGAACGGCAGTTCGAAAATCCCGACAGGCTGGACATCACTCGCCAGAACAACCGCCATCTGGCCTTCGGCCAGGGAATTCACTATTGCCTGGGTGCTCCGCTCGCGCGACTGGAAACTCAGATTGCAATCAATGCCTTGCTAAGACGCTCTCCTCATCTGCAGCTGGAGGTGCCGGTGACAGAAGTCCGCTGGAAGAAGGGATTGGTTCTCCGCGGACTCGAATCGCTGCCAGTAAGGTTCTAGCCACCAATCAGTTCGCTAGGGCCAGCGAGCATTGGCTGCGTTATTCGAGAACAACCAGGAAACTCGTGAACCCGACGGCAAATCAGTGGAGGGGTTTAGGTAATGATTTCAAGAATCCGCGCTTGCTCCAAAGGAAATCTGTGCCAAGCTCCTCTCGCGCTACCGTGGGGTACTGCGATAGAGGGAACGTGTCTCCGCTGTGCCTCTATGCTTTGGCCAAATCTAAGCCTATTAGCCGTGCCTCGCTATCACCCACTCCATGCATCTATGTCTTTAAGTCCGGCCGCAGGCGCTCGGCCTGTTTCTGTTTCCCCAGGAAATACGAGAGTGCCATCCCGCCAAGCAACATCCACCCCAGATTTGTCCGCGCTGCATCATCATTTACGATCCAACTTCCAACGGGATTAAATAACAGAAACGCGAATACCAGGGCTGCGGTCGCAGTACCGAGCACCCCCGCTACCCTCCCCCACAATCGGGCAACTAGGATGATGGCGATCAAGAAGCCCGCCGGCACGAGGACCCGGCTCGGCCGTTCGCGAAAAACCACGGTTGCAAGGACGGACAGGACGGCGGATATGGCCATCCCGAGCACCGGTCCCAGAATGCGGCGCCATATCTTCTCATGAGGAGCACTCCTTACGGGCGTCCTGGACTGCGCGAGAGAACGGAAAGGTATCTTTAACAGCGGGGGAGTCGCAATGGTCGTCACCATCGCCATCAAAACCACGATCGCATAACCGGACTGTGACAGTAAGCCCGTTTGCAAACCCAACGCCGCCACGATCAGGCCAACCTCAGCCCGGGGAATCATGCCTATTCCGACTTGAAGCGCGACATTCAGACCCTGCCCAAGTACGGGAAGCCCGCAGCCCACCAATTTGGAGAGAATCGCAAGCAAGGAAATGACGCCCGCGGTAGCGACGAGCGAGGGCGAGGAAAACACTTTGAGGTCAAGCTGTGCGCCAATCGTAAAGAAGAAGAAGGGCGCAAGGAAGTCCGAGACTCCTTCGACGTGCGGTCGGATCCTCCATTCGGTGCCATATTCTGCGAAAGCCAGACCGGCAAAAAATGCTCCGATGATCGCGGCGAGACCTATTTTCTCGGCAACCGCTGAAAGGCCGAGGCCCAAACCCATAGCGAGAAAAATCGGCGCATTGGGTATCGACAAATCCTGGATCCGCGTCCGGACTCTCCCAATGAGCTTAGGTGCAACAAAAACCATGAACAGAGCAAACCCGAATGCTTCGGCCGAGAGAACCGTGAGCTGCAGCCACCGAATCGTACCGGTTGAAGCGAGCCCGGCCACCACTGCGAGCAAGAGCATGCCCAGAATGTCATCAAAGACCGCCGCCCCCAGAATGATTTTCGCTGCGTCTGTTCCCAGGACATCCATATCGCGCAGGACACGCGCGGTCACCGCGACGCTGGTTGCGACCATAGCGGCAGCCACAAAGGTCGCCTCCTGGGCCGTGTACTTTGACAGCAGCATGTATCCGAATCCGAGGGCGAAGGGCAGAAGTACGCCACCGAGGGCAACACCCAGGGATTTCCCACCCACCCGGATCAGTTCTTGTGGGCGGGTCTCCAGACCAACGTGGAGCAAGAGGAAGACGGCGCCTACTTGGGCAATCGAGAACGTGAATTCAGTGGGCTTGATAAGGGCAATTGCGTGAGGACCGAGCAAGATGCCACAGGCGATTTCCCCCAGAGCGGCTGGCAGTTTCCAGTGCTCAAAAATTTCTCCGAAGATCTTCGCCCAAATAAATATGACGAAAAGCTCCATCAAAATGGTGGTGCCGTGGGTCATGCCAATGCCTAGAGGTCACGATTACTTTATACGATCTTGTGCGATGGAGAAATGTGTCTGACTGCAGCATTGCCGGGGCCTCAATCGTTCGTGCCGTATTCTCCATATCCTTCGTCTACGAGATTGACGCAAGTTTCCTTCTTATGCGGTATTCCGGTCAGGTGAGGGAGCTCACCACCCTTGTGTAGGCGAAGGAGTTCGCCTTTAGCCGCTGCTCAGCCGCAGCTGATGACTCCTAAGAGAGACCGTATTCAGTCCTCGGTAACTCCCCATGAGAAGAATAAAATCATTGCCAGATGCCGGTCCGCAAAATCGTCCATATCGACATGGATGCCTTTTATGCCTCCGTCGAACAGCGGGACAACCCCGAACTGCGAGGTAAGCCCGTAATTGTCGCCTGGCGCGGGAACCGTTCAGTGGTCTGCGCAGCTTCATATGAAGCTCGAAGATTCGGCGTTCGCTCAGCGATGCCCGCGGTCCGGGCCGAGCGCTTGTGTCCGGAAGCAACCTTCATTCCGCCGGATTTCACACGCTACAGGGCTGTCTCTCGCCTCACGCGGGACATCTTCAAACGCCACACCGATCTGGTGGAGCCCCTTTCTTTGGATGAGGCATATCTCGACGTTACGGAGAATAAGACCGGTTTGCCGACTGCTACCCGCGTGGCGATCACGATCCGCGAACAAATCCGGCAGGAATTGAATCTCACAGCATCAGCCGGCGTGGCGCCAAACAAGTTTCTCGCCAAGCTTGCTTCTGATTGGCGGAAGCCAGACGGACTGTTCGTGATTCAGCCTGAAGAGGTGGACACCTTTCTTCTGCCGCTACCGGTTGGCCGCCTACCCGGAGTAGGCAAAGTGACCGGGGAGAGGCTTGAGAAGCTCGGTGTAAAGACGGTCCGGGAACTGCGAGATCTCGATCTTGCAGCTCTCGAAAACAACTTTGGTCGCTATGGCCAGCGTCTATACGAGCTCTCCCGCGGCATCGACAACAGCCAGGTGGTCCCCGACAGGCCCACAAAGTCGATCTCTGCTGAGGATACCTTTGAGCACGATGTGTTGCTATCAGAGACAGAGCCGATGATTCGGCGTCTCGCAGAAAAGGTCTGGTCTGCTTCGCGTAAGGAATCGCGGATAGCGCATACGGTCGTTCTCAAGTTGAAGACCGGCGACTTCAATATTCTGACTCGCAGTCATACGCCCGGGTCACCTCCCTCTTCTTGCGAGGAATTGACGACCGTCGCGTTGGGGTTGCGGGAGCGAGTGAAGCTGGGACCGCAGCAGCGCTTTCGCCTGGTAGGAGTTGGGTTAGGCAGTTTTCGCGAGCCCGAAGATGGGCTTTCGCAACAATCCCTTTTTGGGGAGTGCGACGTTCAGGATTGCCCAAAATCACGCCAGTGAGCGTATTCGCACCCTCTCACGCAATCCTGCGTGGACCTCGAGATTACCTGTTTATTGCGCTACTCGACCCAGGATGGAAGTGCAACGCCAGCACGAGAGGAGGAATGAGAATCAGCACAAAGCAAATTCCTATGAGCAAAAGGCGTGCTGGCTCGTGCGTGAGTTTCAGGTACTTCGCTCTCATCCGATAAAGTCCTCAGGGGCGGCTCGATGCGCCTGCCCCTGAGTCAACTTTTCGTTTAGAAGTGGAAGCCCAGTTGCGCCGTATACGAACGCGGAGTAACAAAATGAGTTCCACTGAAGGTTGAGAGGAAGTTATACAGCGCGGTCTTATTAGTGATGTTAATGGCGCTGATCTGCAAGCTCCACTTGTAACGGTCGCCATTGAAGAGGTTGTCATGCCCCACGGCTACGTCAAAGAGGTTGCGCGGAGCGATGCGCGGAGGATTGTGGTCATCGTTTTCGGTGCCAGGGGCGGGTATCGTTACTCGAGTGGACCCGAACTGCGATGGAGAGCAGCTTGTCAGAGGCGAACTGGGCGTTGGGAAAACGCCGCCGCAGAAGAGTCCTACTTGGATTTGCTGGTCGGCAGTAAGCCCTGTCAGATCGACCGGTGTGGTGGCGTCCGTGGCGAACGGGACCGCGCCTGCGACCAGGCCGCTGTCATACCGCCAGTTGAAGCCCGTCCACGGACCGCGCTTGCCTATTTGATATTGAAGATGAGTAGTCGCGTTGAACACTTCGTCATGGTCGATACGGAACGCACCAATTGAGTCAGGAGCTGCCCCAGCCCCACCAATCTGCGGTGTGAAGAATCGAGATGCAACGCTGGAGAAAACAAAGAGCCCAGTAAAGCCGTGGAAGTTAGGTACGCTTACGCGGCCGGCAAAGCCGGGAATCTTGGAGTTGTGCCATTCAATGGGGAAGGTGAGCGGAGTACTTCCGAAGACCCCAAAGTCATAAGCATTGTGCGTGTATTTCCAGACATACTCACCGGAGAAAACCAGGTACTTCCCGAATGCCTGCTGCAAACCTGCATGAAACTCATTACGCCAGCCGGGGCTGAACGGAGTGACCACATTTGACGAACAGAACAGAAGCGGGTTCAGAACGGGGTTAGCACAACCGGTGCTGGAAAGAATCAGGTTTTCGTTGAACGGAGTCTCCAGGATTCGCGCATACGAAGCGCGTAAGACAGTATTGGTTTTCTTGAAATTGTAGGCAATGCCGAGGCGAGGCTCAGCCTCGTTGTGTGAACTGAGGCCGTGGTAGAAATCACCGCGCATCCCCAGATTCAATGACCAGCCTCCTACCGTGATAGCGTCCTGTACATAAAGAGCAAGCTGCTTGATATCTGCATGGCCATTAAAAGGAAACAGGCCGCCGCCGCGTGTCAGGTCAAAAGGAAGCAGAACATCGTTGAAGTCGGGGTTGGTTGCGCCGCCAGGGTTCTGTGCTCCGCCGCATTGTGCAGGGTTTTTAATTGTAGGGTCGGTATTGGGACTTCCGTCAGCATTGAAGCAAACGGCATTTAATGTCGGGTCAACGATGCCGAACTTGTTCTTCTCGTCGAGAAAAGTATGCTGATACGTGGCCCCCACCTTCACGTTGTGAATACCTTTTGAATAAGAAACGTCAGAGCGAATTCCAGCGTTCGTGAGTCTGCGGTCCTGCGTTAATGTCTCTTGCTGAAGGTCTGGGCCAAGATCGGCAAATGGGTTATTACTGGGATAGTAATTGAACTGGTCATGCCGGAGGAATGCGCCCAGCGTGAAGACGGTATTGGAGTTGATCAAATGGGTCCAAGATGGAGCAATGTTGAACGTCCTGATCTGAGAGCGCTGGTCTGAAGGGCCGACAGGAAGTCCGTTAGGCCCAAGACCGCCATTGTCAACTACCAGCCCGGACCACGCTGTGGCGTTTTGAGCGTCAAACGTATTCGGCGTCTGAAACCACGAGCGCGTGAATCCTAAGTTCAGGTGGATGGAGTCTGCTTGGGAGAGTTGAAAGTCTAGACGGTCGAATACATTCTGCTCATTGCCCTTGGCGTGCATAATGGTAAATTCAGGCGGATCAAGAAAGCGGCCACTGTTCAGCCCGTTGATGGAGATGAAATTCCCCCACTTCTGGCCTCCGTAAGCGAGATTAAATCCCACATCGGACGTGCCAAAACTACCATAAGAAGCTGTGAGGGCACCGTGAGGCGTGGTCACACCCTGACCAGAGCGTGTTGTTACGTTGATCACAACGCTGGCCTTCTCACCGAACTCCGCTGGCGGCGCTCCCGAAATTACTTCCATTGACTGAATCGAGTCGAGAGGAATCTGGTTGGAGAAAATCTTGCTCTGCTGGTCTGTAATCGGCTGGCCATCTACTGAGAAAGAGTTCTCCGCATGGTCTCCCATCCCGTGAAAGAGACCGTTTGAATCAGCGGCAATACCCGGTGTAACTAGTGTTACCAGCGAGCTCACCGATGAGGACGAGCTTTCCAGGGGCACTTTGTCGAACAGGCCGCGATCCACGTCGGTGTGAAATGTGGGACTGGTTTCGATCAGGTCCCCGCCACCACCTTCCACAGTGACAGTCTCCATGCTGCCGGTCACACTCATGCCGACGTTGAGGTTGACGGGGACCACCGAACGAACATCGACATCCTGCGTGAACTGCCCAAATCCCTTTCCCGTCACGGTGAGATGGTAAGGATTGAACGGAACATTAGGCAGACTGAATCGCCCCGTGCCATCCGTGCTTACCGAGCGGCTGTAACCGCTGACCGGGTTATGAATCTCAACTTTCGCACCGGCAATGACTGCGCCGGTCGGGTCCGTAACCACGCCTTGAATCGTTCCTGAGTTGCTGGAAGTTTGTGCCGCAGCCTGATAGCAGAATAGAAATACGGCAACGATGAACGTGAGCGACGAGAACAGCAGAAGTGCTTTCATAGAAATACGCATAGCTCCTCCAATGCTTGGTGAGTGAAGAGTATTTGGGGGCCGAAATTTGCTTTGCGGACGGAGCTATGCGGAAGGAGGAGGACGGGAAGAATACGGAGACGAATGCAGTTCTCTCTTGCGGTCAGTATTCAACAGCAGGCCCAGGACGCCTGTCTGCTGGAAGGTAACAGTGGTGTGGCACAAACCTGCCACACGCGCCGGCGAGTGCAACAGCGGGCACACGGGACAATGTCGAGCGTCTTTTTCCAGCCCGTCAGGGTGGAAATGCAACGCCTGCGCCGCCGCTGAACCCAGCACCAGGACCAGGCAGGCAATAACCAGCCAGGTCGGGATCCAACGAGCGATTTTGCCTTGTTTGTGTTTCATAGCAGTAATAAAAATGGATTAAACGACTTGCCGGGCACGTACCTCCGCCGGTTGCGGCTGTTCCTGCCGCACTTTGAAGAAAACGGCCGAATATGAATACGTTTCACGCGATCCTCCTCTGCGTCTGTGGAAACCCTGGGGGTGAGCCTGCGAAACAGCCAGAACCCAGCCGTCCTGCTCGAAAACCAGCAGGATTGGGCATCAAGAGCGCAAAGGGCCTGGAATCAACTAGTGTGCTTTTGATGCCACCAAGGCTATACGGAAGGAGGAGGGCGGATGAACAGACTAAGTTCAGGTGCGGTGCTTTTGCCTTGCGACTCGTATGTAACGGCCACGGTTTCCACCGTATAGATGAGCGGCAAAAATTGGACCGTGATCGTCGGCGCCTTGGCATGTGCGGAGAGGCAAATGGCACAAGGTGAAGAATTTCTTGAGATGGAGGCGTCAGTATGCGCATGCATTGCTTCCACCCCGGTGATTACCAGGGCCAGCAACACGCAGATCATAGCGATCCAGCGCACTAAGCTGCCGTTCTCGAGTTGACCTTTGCTGCGCAAAACCATTGTTGAGTCGTACGAACGGGGAACCCGTATCCTTCGGGAAACGGATTCCTGAAAGTCAAGAATATTAACATCCTACCAGAGTCAGGGCTTTTTCTTTCAGTATCTTTGGTGTCACGAAATCCCGTAGGCCGTACACAGCCCCACGTCGAGATTACCGTTGATCACAGACGTTTGCACCACTTGACGGGTAACTGGTGAAATGGCGATGTTACGCCAGCTAAGAGCTAGCTATCCCACTCCAGATTCTTCCCTGTAATTGATCACCCCACATCTCGCGCAGAACAACAACAGCTGAGCGCGTGCCATCGATGACCGCACGACCCGTCACGCCGGTTACGAGGTAAGTCAGGGCAAGTGGAAGCGCATCGAGGAGTCCTTTGGGTGGATCTCTTCTCTTAATGTTTCCTGTCCATCCTGTCCATAAAATGCAGAAATTGGTTCTACTGGGCAGACAGGGCGGAAAGGGCAGACAGGGCAGAAAGCAAAGAATCCCCTGTATTCATGGGTATTTGAGCCTATGTGGCCGGAAATCAATAACTTGAGGAATTTGGGGTAGGTCGAATCCCACTCTCTCCGCCATTATCTTTGCTTTCAATGAGTTAAGTGCCATCCATACCGTAGTCCATACCGTAAAACCCATTCCAGGAGCGGTATGTGATGCGATTTCTCCCTTACTTCACCTGGGGCGCGAGTTCGCCCCTTTCTGAACGCAGGCTCGGCTCTCACGCCCGGATTGGCGCCCAAGCCGGCGTCCAAGGCGACGGACCACTTGCACGCGTCTTCTCCCGGCGCACCATTCCCTCCGTTGCACACTCGATCCAGAGCCGGAAGAATTTGACCGAATTCCGGTTTGAACATAGCCTCTTCCAGCCTGGCCTGGAGCGACTCTGATGCGGACCAACAAGCCCCTTGCAGGGCGCGTCAATCTCACGAAGTACGTGAAGGTGCTCGGCGATGCATCTGAGACGTGGCGATTCTGTCCTGTCGTGCGTACAGGCAATGGCCGAATTCGGCCAGACTACGTCCTGATCGATGGTCAGCCTGAATTCCACAAAGAAGGCGCCTACTACATCGAATGGTATATCGACGGCAAGCGACATCGAGAATCGGTGGGCAAAAATGCAAGCGAAGCATTTGCCGCTGCTGAGCGACGAGCGCAGATGCTAAGGAGTCAGGCGCTCGGAATCGAGATCGTCGGTGAACATAAACGAGTCGGAACAACCCTGGCAGACGCGTGCCGCGAGTTCCTCGAGGAAACACGCCAACACCACAGGCCGAAGACGTACAGTCAGTACAAGACCGCGCTCGAATATTTCCGCCAATCGTGTCGCGAAAAGCCGCTTTGTAGTGTCGAACGAGCCGACGTTATGGGTTTCATGGGCTTTTTATCAGATAGGGGTCTTGCCCGCCGTACGATCTGGACCAAGGTGCAGGTTGTCGTCTCGATGCTCAAGGCGAATGGAATTACTAAATTGATCCGCAAACGCGACTGGCCACGATACACGGAAACGGAACCCGAGATCTATACGAGTGAGGAGATCGAGATTTTTCTTTCGCAGTGCAACTCTTGGAAGCGAGTACTGTTTGAATTCTTCTGGATGACTGGTTTTCGCGAGGGCGAGGTCATGCACGTAACCTGGCCCGACATTGACTTCGGCAATCACGTTGTTCGGGTGAAGGCCAAGCCAAAGTTGGGATTCATTCCGAAGGATTGGGAAGAACGGGAGGTTCCGATCCCTGACCGCCTCTTGAACAGTCTGCGCCATCACAAAGCGGCAGCACCCGCAAATCTTGCGCTGGTATTCGCGACCTGCAACGGCCAGCTTGTTCACAACTTCCTGCGCCAATGCAAAAGCATCGCCTGGCGTGCCGGTTTGAATTGTGGCCTGTGCGACACAGGGGAAGGGCATTGCGCCAAAGGGCCATATTGCCAAAGCTGGTTTCTGCATAAGTTCCGGGCGACATTCGCCACCATGCACCTGCGCGCCGGAGTTGATTTGACAACGGTTCAAACCTGGATGGGACACAAAGATTTAGAGTCGACGATGCGCTATCTCAAACCGGCCCGGGACAAGGAAGCGCTCCAAAAGGTCAATGCGACCTTTCCTCTGCCACGACCTACATCCGAGTCTAGAGATCCGCACGCTTAGGCGGCTGTTTGGTTCAAGGGCATCTTCCGCCGAAGCCAATCCGCAATCGCATGTGGGTCAAAACGGATGAGCCCACCAACTCTGAAGTGAGGAATCGCACCTTGCTCCACAAGGCGATAGATGGTCATCTTGCTCGTCGAAAGGACTTTTGCGAGCTCCGAGACTCGCAGTGCGCGCGGCATTTTCTCGAGCTCTGCCGCCAAGGATGATCCGATATTCATGGTATTCCCCAGTGCCGCCAAGCACTGAAGGGGGAACTACCTCGCAGTCCTCCCGATGCCGGCCGCGTCATTGGGCGTTGTAGTCGATCTTAACAATCCAGTCAAACGGCCCGAATTCCCCCGAATTTGACCGAAATTTCATTCGGGTTTACGTTCTTGACGCTCGCGACCTCAAACTTGGGTTCCCGGGCACAGGAGCCAGGGGTGTTTTCATCTCTCGAAGAAGTCAATGCACGGCTGAGGGCCACCGGGTATATCGCGGACCCGATAACAACAACAACGGTTCACCTAGCAGCGGCACTCCATAAGCCGCTGCTCTTGGAGGGACCAGCTGGCAGCGGGAAGACGCAGTTGGCGTATGCAGTTGCAGAAGCCGCGCAAACGACGGTTGAGCGACTACAGTGCTACCAGGGGATCAACGAAGAAAAGGCCATTGGTAAGTTCGACGAATCTCTGCAGAGATTTTGCGTCGAGTTGAGAGCCAAGTCCGGCGATATTGATTGGGCTTCGCTGAGAACCGAACTACACAGCCAGGATTTCTTCAGCGCGGGCCCGCTTATGCGAGCTCTGCTGTCGGAAACGCCTTGTGTCTTGCTCATCGACGAACTTGATAAGGTTGACCAGGCTTTCGAAGCTATCTTGTTAGAGCTTTTGAGCGTGTGGAGGCTCAGTGTCCCGAAACTGGGCACCGTTGAGGCACGCAGTATTCCATTCGTTGTGCTGACTTCGAATGAAGAACGCCGCATTGGCGATCCGTTGCGCCGACGTAGTTTTTACCTACGTGTTGAACACCCCACCGCAAACCGTGAGGCGGAGATTGTGGCGCTGAGGACACCGGATTCCAGTCCAGAGTTTCATGCAGGGATGGCTGGACTCGCCAAAGCTCTGCGGGGTTGGAGTCTGGAGAAGCCGCCATCCGTGTCGGAAATTCTGGATTTGGCAGAAGCACTCAAGATACTTAGATATGAGCAGGTTACGCCAGAACTGCGCGATACCTTACTGCCTCTAATCGCAAAAACTGAAGCAGACAGAAAAAAGCTGCTTTTGCGAGACGGTTTCGCGAGCCTGATCTATGACGCACAGCAATACACGCGCGAAGCGTTAGGGAGGAGTGCCGCATGAATTGCCTTGGCTGCTTATTGCTCGTCATATGTGCCGCAACAAGCTGGGCGCAGACGTCCACCGTGCCAAAACGTCGGGAAGCTGAATACTACGTTGCCTCCTACGCCCAACACTATCGAGTGCCTGTGCCGCTGGTGCGGGCTGTCGTCGAGCGCGAATCGAATTGGCGGGCGTGCGCCATTTCTCCCAAAGGCGCAGTTGGCCTGATGCAACTCATGCCCACGACAGCGCAGCGTCTACGCGTACGCGATCGCTGCAGTATCGATCAAAATGTCTCGGGTGGCGTGCGCTATTTGGCATGGCTCATTCAGAAATTCCACGGGGATCTGCGGCTAGCCTCAGCAGCCTACTACGCGGGGGAAGACATTGTGAGCAGGCGCGGTCTCGCGTACCGGAACCCGGATGTTGTCGCCTATGTATCTCGCATCCGAGCCACTTACCTGCGCTTCGCCCAAGAGAGAACAGAGATTGTCGAAACCACTCAGAAAAGAGATATACGATGAAAATCTGCCGAAATTTGTTTCATCTTATAACGCCGCTCGCATGTTTCACGTTGGCGGCTGCGCAAGCCGATCTCGCTCCAGGCAGGATTCTCAACCTCAATCTGGACCCACAGAGCGTTACTACTCTTCAATTGCGACCCGGATTTGTAACATCAGTTCGCTTACCCGAAGCTGTCAGTTCCGTGGTTCTCGGTGATCCTGGTGCATTCAAAGCCGAACATTCGGAGGCCGAGCCCCAATTGGTGTTTTTTAAGCCAAGTACCCCCAGCGCGTCTCGCACCAACGCTTTGATCATGACTCGGACAGGCCATGAAGTCTCTTTGGCGCTGGTAAGCCGAGGAGCTGCGGACCGGTCGGCGCCAGTCGATTACGTTCTGAAATACGAACCTCCGCGCAGTTTTTTTATTGAGGCGAGCCACCCCAGTTTTGTGATCGAGGAGACAAAAAGCCTCGACTCGGCGGAATTGGCGGGAGCCGGCCCGCCGCAGCGAGACGTCATTCGTCCAGAGGAAAGCATGCTCCGAGATCAGCAAACTGAACCTCCACATTGGGAAGGCGGGCAGTTGCGCGTAAGTGTGGGACGCTCTACCAAAAACGGCGATGAGGTCGCAGTGGCGTTCTCAGTGCTCAATGCTTCTGCGAATACGATTGAGTTGCTTCCTCCACAGATTGAGCTAACCGATACGACGAAGAACCGTCACCATACGGCGATTAAGGCAGAGCCGGTGGCCATAAAGAGCTACCGACTGATATCCCGCCGATTGGCACCGGGTGAGAGGGCCGATGGCGTCGTCACATTCGAGAGACCCGCATTCAAAGCATCGTCGGAACGTCTGATGCTGCAAGTTGCACAGGTCGAACAGGTGGACCACCCCGTGCTGGCGGCGGTCTCTTTTGTTCCAGCCGCCAAAGGAGGTGCGAAATGACCCAGAACAACGGAAATAGAAACGATCATGAGACCGTCATCGTTGGCGACCAAATTCTGCCCCAGGTGAGTGCGCCAACGGTGCAGGCGGATCTGGAAGTAAAAACCGAATTGGCGACAAGAACCAAATTGCGGGCCAGACAAAAGATCCAACAGAACCGGTTCGTGATTTTTGCCGCTGGTGTAGTAGTATTTGCGCTACTCATCTTTGCTGTTGTCTCAGCTCCGCGGATGTCCGTCCCGCGCAGTGGAAGCGCGCAGAAATCATCACCCAATGCTGCGAATGGGAATCAAGACGCGCAATCCCAGGCGATGGCATCTTTGGGCGACAAAAGTTTTCTCCCGATCACCGATTCAGGACGTCCAGCGCTCAAAGAAAGCCACGACGGCTATCTGAAAGAGCAGGATCTCGAGCGAAGCGCTACCAAGAGAACGCCTGCAAGAACTTTTACGCAGCCCGCGCAGTCTGAACACACTGCCGGCACATTAGGCTCCATTCCGCCCTTTGGCGAGCAGCCCTGGCAGGCGCCACCCTACCAGCCGGGCATGGGGCCAAACATCGTAGAGCAGACAAAAGACCCGGGTAAGAGCGAGCGCGAAGCACTAGAGAAGTCATCGCTCGTGTTCGTGCGAACTGCTTCAGCGACGCAGTCAGGTTCCGAGCACAGTGAAGATCCGGGAGCTGTTCCGCAATACGGGCTGGGTCTTCCGACAGGCACACGGCTTCGCGCACGACTGGAATCGTCAGCTAGCACGGCGGTGCGCACGCCCGTGCTAGCGGTGATTGAATACAACTATGAACGCGATGGAGAAATTATTGTTCCCGCAGGAGCTAAGGCGGTGGGCCAGATCCAGGAGGCGGACCGTTCCGGCTACATGAGAATCCAATTCGACTCCCTGATGTTGCCAGACGGAGCCACTATTCCCATTCAGGCTGCTGCAACCGATCTAGGGATGGGTCCGGTTAAAGGCAAGGTCGAGGGCAAGAATACCGGCAAAAACGTACTTGTCCGTTCGTTATCGGGAATAGGCCAAGCGGGCACCATGCTTCTCGGGCGTGGCAGCCTGAACCAACTATTGAGCGAATCCGACCTTATTCGCGAGCGGGTCAGCAACAATATCGGGCAGGCCTCGGACGAACAAATATCAAGGTTCGCCGTAACAGCCCGTATCGTTGTCAATGTTTCAGCCGGCACACCCATCTATGTTGTGCTCGAGCAATCGTCTAAATCTATTCCGAGTTTCAGAGCCTCCACCCCAAACACACAAGGAGCCAATTCGGAGAGCGTGGATCAGCTTCGACAGCTCTTGCGTTTGCAACAGGAGTTAAATCAGACCGGCACAAAAAATCAGTGACATGGTTTTGGGAGGAGTTCCCGATACGGGGATTTTTAAATGTCCACGGCAACGACTTGGTTTGGCAATTTCTCGAACTCGTCCTCGGTTCCGTCGTGGGGAAGAAAATAGCTGTACGACGGGTCACCAAGTGGCGTTATGTCCAACAAGGCACTCTCTCCGCGGTCAACGACCGAGTGTTTATGGAACAGGGTGCTCGTCACAAGCCAACCTCTCAGCGGCTTGTGGCCGGGGTTTTCGTGGCACCAGCGGTTTACGTTGTCATGGCATTTCGAACGTGCAGAGATAATTTTCGGAGGTCTGATGCTGTTGCGTGACGTACTTTCAAACACTCCCCAGCCTTCATTTGTTGAAGCAGCCGATCAGCAAGAGCAATGTTCATTTAAAAAATTCCTGGCCAGAGGTCTGGGGCAAACTTCGATGTTAAATTGCGTTATAAGATGGAACAAATTTCGGCGGCTTTTCATCTCATATCATCTTGCAACCGGAGAATGCCAGTTCAACTCCCACTCAGACGAACGCTTCCGGCTGTTTCAATTCATTACCGTCGAGCCATTCATATCCTGTTATGAGATGGAACAAATTTCGGCAGATTTTCATCTGATATCCCGTTTGAGACGCAGCCACATCAACCGCCATTCCTATAAGTCTCACTGAAAACCACGAATGTTCATAACATCACGACCCTCTGTAAATCGGCTCGCCCTCTATTGCCCGGTCCATATCTGCTTTTGAACACACCAATCGGCTTGTTCTCATTTGATTGAAATCTAAAACCGACTTATGTTCTCGCCTGCAACGCGGGAAATTAATTCAATGCGTCGCAGAAGAGGACCGCATGAAACTTTCGAGGTGGAGAGCAACGCGGAGGCGATTCGCTCTTCTTTATCTCCTGGCCATTGTTTCGCTTCAACTTTCTCCGTGGATGTCCTACGCGCAAAACCTTGGGCAACAGCCGGCCACGGGACAAGCAGTACAGGGACAAACCGCAGCCCAGCCTGAAGGCACCGTCCTAAACCTGGTGAACTGGGTTGGGAATGTGATCGCGCCTGTCGGCGCAGCGTTGGCTGTCGTCATGGCCGTAGTGGCGTATTCGCAGGGACGCGGAGCCATGCGCTGGGCAGTCACCGCAGGTGGGCTGCTCGTGATCTCCGGGCTCACACGCTTGATTGAGTTCTGGATCGCGCAAGGCACAGCCGGCGTGCAATAGGAAGGTCGAGTCTAAAACCATGACGTTGCCGCAAATCCTGGTCGACCTGATGAAGCTGCTGTTCGATATGGCAGTTCCGGTAGCCATCTGCACGATGGTGCTCGCCGGGATGGCTTTGCGGCAGGAAGGCGGCGTGAATTTCGAGACCGGAGGCCGATTCCAGCGCTGGGCATTATGGTCGGTCATCATGCTCACCCTCCCCCAGTTCCTGTCCTGGTTTGCGGCACAAGGCATCTCGATGCCGCCCCAGGGCGGGAACATCAGCAGTGCGTGGGTGAACAGCGTTGAGACCAGCTTTACCGGCTTCGTTTCGAACGTTGTCGTCGTACGGCTAATTCCAGTACTCGCCGCGTTCTGCATTTTAAAGGCGGCGCTCGATGCAGCGGAGGGACACAGCCCACTCGGGTCGATCGTGGGTGGAATCTTCTTGCTGTCGGTATCCGGCACGGTGCAATTGATGCAGAGCTGGAACAGCGGCTCGACTTTTGCGACGACAGACATGCTTACTTCGGCGTGGAATTTCCTGGCCGGAACGATTTTGCCGGAAGCTGCCGGCCTGGCAGTCGCGGGAGCGATCTTCAACTATGCGCGTCATCGGCCGTTCATGCCGCTGGTTGCGTCGGGGCTGGCTTTCTTAAGTGTTTCGGGAATTTGGAAGCTGATCCAGGCCATGGTCGGCTGATCGGAAAGGAGGCTG
>DASXJO010000445.1:0-4755 GCA_036497385.1 Candidatus Angelobacter sp.
CGTTTTTGCGGGCGCGCGGGTGGACTTTTACGGCAAACGTGATTCCCTTGGTGCTTTCCTGGATGGGAATCATGCCGGCTTTGGCCGCGTGCCGAATATAGCGGTACCAACGCGCACGCAGGTCGATCCTTCTTCAATGGCCACTTCGAAGTCGTGTGACATGCCCATGGAGAGCACGTCCATTTGGATTGCCGGCAGCTTGCGCGCGGCGATCTGGTCGCGGAGGTCGCGCAGCATACGAAAATACGGACGAGCGCCTTCAGGGTCGTCAGTCAATGGCGGCACCGTCATCAGTCCGCGAATCTGGAGATTGGGAACGTGCGGCGCGGCGCGAAGCAAATTTTCTAGCTCAGGCGAGTCCAGAGGTATTCCGGCTTTGCTTTCTTCCTGGCCCACTTTGATTTCGATCAGCACATTGAGCTTTTTATTCGAGTCGGCAGCGGATTGGTTGAGCTTTTCCGCCAATCGCAGGGAGTCCACGGAATCGACAGTCCGAAACAGCTCTGCCGCTTTCTTTACTTTATTGCTTTGCAGATGGCCGATCAAATGCCATTCGGCGTCTTTCAATTCGCCCAGCGCGGCGGACTTGCCTTCAAACTCCTGTACGCGGTTCTCGCCAAAAACATGCAGCCCCGCAGCATAGGCTTCCTTGATTCGCTCTGGTTCAACGGTCTTGCTCACGGCCATGAGCGTGATCGAATCGGCGCCGCGTCCGATTTTTACGGCTGCGCGGGAGATGCGCTCGCGAATCTCAGCAATATTGTCAGCAATGGACATCGGAAGAATTATAGGAGATCAAACTTACTACTGAGGCACGGAGACACGGAGAAGAGCAACAAGGCCAAAAACTTACCAGGGATCAACGCGGATTTTCGCGGATAAAGTTCGAGATGCACCCACGGTGAATTCAAAATTCATTGCTTGTTTCCCCGTGCTACGTGCCTCCGTGGTGAAGATTATCTGGAAGCTTTTGCGGTCAAATTATTTCTTCTCGCCTTCCAGCGGCTTGCGCGCGAAGTGATAAAGCGATGCTGCCAACAATCCGAACATGATCACGGCAAGAACGTTGGCGAAGTCCGCATGGTCCGCAATAAAGTGAAGCTTCGGCCCCCAAGCGATGGCATTATCCGGCAGCCAATGCCGGCCCTCGAGAACTTTAATCACCATTCCCAATAGGCCGACGATGCCGCCGGCCGCAATGAGTCCGCTGGAATAAAGGGAACCGGGGCTGACTTCGCTTTCTTCCACGGTGCCGCCCGTTTTCCGGGCGCGGCTTTCCACTAGCCAGCGCACAACGCCACCGGCAAAGATGGCCAGCGTGGTGGCAATGGAAAGATAGAAGCCAACCGCGAAAGAGAGAGAGCGGATACCCAGAAGTTCTACAGCTATCACCATGAAGACGCCAAGAAGGATCAGTCCCCAGGGAAGGCGGCGCTGAAGGATTCCATTGATGACCGTGGCCATTAGCTGAGCCTGGGGCGCAGAGGCGCTGTCACTGCCTATTCCTTGAATCCACTGCACCTCAAATTTCTGGCTTTGCGGATTGTAGAAGTAATATCCGTTCGGA
Organism: Candidatus Angelobacter sp.; assembly: GCA_036497385.1. Classification (GTDB taxonomy): domain Bacteria; phylum Acidobacteriota; class Terriglobia; order Terriglobales; family Acidobacteriaceae; genus Angelobacter. The sequence goes on from DASXJO010000445.1 coordinate 1,568, forward strand.
ACTGTGGGCGAATTGATGGCGGTATAGAGAGTCATGCCCTTGACCAATTGCTGGCTGGTTGCCCCATTGGCCGTGGTGGAGACCGGGACGATCTGGCGATCGAATTTTCCTGAATACTGAGAAACTCCAACCGGCGGATTCTGAACGTCGATGGCAATATTGGCCGAACGGAAAGATTCCAACCCGGCATTCATCAGTCCCAGGGTCATGCCGATGGCGACGACTGATACAGTTACACCAAACATGAGCGCAAGTTGCTGTTTGGCCGGAGTTGCGCCTACCAGAAAGCCTGTTTTCAGGTCCTGCGAAGTATTGCCCGCATTGGCAGACGCTATGCAAACCACGCCGCCGATGGTGATGGCCAGCGCGGAGAACGCGGTTGCTGTCCAGCCCATGATGAGAAACATGGCGCATGTGGCCATCAGAGTTGCAATTGCCATGCCGGAGATCGGGTTAGACGAGCTACCGATCAGCCCGGTGATGCGCGAGGAGACAGTAACAAACAGGAATCCGAAAACCACAACGAGAATGGCGGCGAAGACGTTGTCTGCCGCTGAGGTTTCTGCATGAAGAATGGGCTTGAAGGTCAGCAAGGCCCACATGAGCAACAGAAGAATACCCGAGCCGAGAAGGGCCCATTTCAAATCGAGATCGCGGTCGGTGCGGCGGAGTCCGGCCGCTGCTGCAGCGCCCCTGGCCAGATCTTTGGCACCGGCGCGCAAGGCATTCACGATAGTCGGAATGGTGCGAAGCAGCGTAATGAGTCCTGCGGCAGCCACGGCCCCTGCGCCCATCGGGCGAATGTAGGCGCGGTAGATATCGTCCGGCCCCATATTGGCGATCGGCATGGTGCCGGGAAAAATTGCTCCGGTCACGTGGGATCCGAAGAACTTAATGGCAGGCATCACCACCAGCCAGGCAAAGACGCCGCCGGCAAAAATCACGCCGGCAATACGCGGCCCAATGATGTAACCCACGCCGAGGTATTCAGAAGTGGTGTTGGCGCGGACAGATGAACCCGGATACCAGCCCGGTGTGTACGTTGGCGTACTGGGCCATACCTTGAACATGTATTCGTTTTGAAAAAAGGTATAGAGCGCGCCCAGACCCAGACCAGCGAAGACGCGACCGGCAAATGATCCGCCTTTATCACCGGCAATCAGCACGTCAGCGCAGGCCGTGCCTTCAGGATAAAGCAGGTTGCCGTGTTCCTTTACGATCAATTGGCGCCTGAGGGGGATCATGAAGAGGACGCCCAGCCATCCGCCGATGAAGGCCAGAAGAAAGATGCGCGCGTATTCCAGCGGGAAACCGAGGAAGATGAGCGCGGGCAAAGTAAAGATCACGCCGCCTGCGACCGATTCTCCGGCTGAGCCGGCTGTCTGCACAATGTTGTTTTCAAGAATGCTGGCTTTCCCCAGGGCGCGGAGAACGCTGATGGAAAGCACGGCAATGGGAATGGAAGCTGAAACAGTTAATCCGGCGCGCAGGCCAACATAGACCGTGACCGCGCCGAATAAAATTCCGAACAGTCCGCCAAAGAAGATGGCGCGAAACGTAAGTTCTGGCCGAACCTCTTCCGCAGGCACGTATGGTTGAAATTTTGGTTCGTCCACTTTCGCTATTACGGTTTCGGCCACAGGTTCCTCCACGGGTAATTCTCCGGCGGGCAATCGAGGGGCAAGTTAGCACATTGGGAGGCTCGGGTACAAATTTCCAAGAGTGTGGAACCATGAGGCTATCTATCTTGATCAGTTCCGGTTAGAAGGCACTCTTTCAGTAGATGTCAATGAAAAAGAGCACTTTTGCGGCATCCAGTTTGCAGGTGAACAGCTGGAAAAATGATCGTATGCTTCAAGGCTTTGCGTCTGCTAAGCTATTGAATCATATGCGGTTAGATCATTCATCGCACGATATTCCGGTTGGAGCTAAGAGAAAAAGTGATACAATATTTTCTGCATTATCTCAAAAGAAAAACCAAGATGAAAACTTCTTATACCGCTCCGATGTTCTCTGATCAGGAAATCAAGAAAATTGCTAATCAGACTTCTCTTGGTATCGCCAACTGGGTACGCGCTACGGCGAAAGAGCGAAAGATCTCCATTTTACGAATGCCATCTGATAGGTTTGCTCGAGCGGCTTCCCGACTTTCAGATGCGGAAGCCGATTTGGATCAGATTGAACGACTATTAGTGGCTCTTGGAAGGTCTCGAGTGATCACTCCATTTCAGCGCGGTTTACTTCAGGTTCACTATCTCCGTTAGATGGAACTCAAGGTCCTTGATCCATTCGGGGATTATCAAACAGAGGGATATCTTCGGAATCTGTTCAAGGAAAAAGATCTTGAAATTGTTAGTCATCTGGAAACCGCAGCATTTGAAGCTCAAGCCCTTCAGGCCATTCGTTCTCTAAGACGACAGCCCACGGTAAATTACGAACATATTACCGAAACACATAGGCAACTTTTCGATTCACTTTACCCATGGGCTGGGCAAGATAGATCGGCGAACGCTCCCCACATAGCTATTGTTAAGGCCGGGTACAATACTCTCTTCGCCCACCCAGTGGACATACGCAAGGCGGCGGAATATGCCCTGAATCGAGCAAAGGACACGAAGTATTTGCGCGACCATCCAGGAGAAGTTTTTGGCTATTTAGCTCACGCACACCCCTTCCTCGAGGGCAACGGGCGAACGATCCTCACCATTTATGCGGAGCTCTGTCGCAGAGGAGGATTTCATCTCACATGGGAGGATATAGACAAAGGCACGTTTTTGCGCACACTTACTGATGAATTGTTGAAACCTGGCAGCAGCATGGACGAATTGCTTTTGCGGTATGTTCAACTAGGAGCGTTATCAATAGGGAGAGCCCTGAAGCAGCTCAGGTCAAATTTTAGTCGCGAAGCAGATCAATAATCGTTAATACTAATCTGCAGAACTTCATCCCAAGCTGAAATTTAGAATACGGCCAAAGTGCGTCTTTCACCTTTGTACTTTATGTAACATTTGTTTTCATTGCCTTCCTATCAGCAACACGGCTATACTCTGGCTTGAGCACAGCCTTTCTACGGTTTTTTCAGGAGGGTAGTCTTCAGTAGTAGTGCATTAGACCGGGCTCAGCGGGTTCCCCATCGCACCACACGGTTGCGCGATGCGATGAAAAGTGCGGTCAAAGCTGCCTCGTCC
>DASXJO010000446.1:0-10458 GCA_036497385.1 Candidatus Angelobacter sp.
GCTCAGCCACCATGCCTGGCAGACCACCTATGGCGCTGACACTTCCGTCTTGGGCTCCACCTTTGTCATTGAAGGTCATCCTTTTACCGTGATCGGCGTAGCGGCTCCGGGCTTCTTTGGTGAAACATTGCGCAGCGACCCTCCTGATATCTGGATTCCTCTGCAACAGGAATCAGTGATTAACGCTGAAGGCTCATTGCTGCATCAATCCGTATCCGCATGGTTGCGGATGATTGGCCGCCTTCGCCCCGGTGTTTCCACCGCGGGCATGTCTCCGCGGCTTACCGGCGTGCTGCGGCAATGGATGGAGCATGACTCAGGATACCCGGCCAACTGGATGCCCGACGTTATACGTATGCTTCCCAAACAAGTGCTCAACGTTGTTCCGGCAGGTGCGGGCGTAGCCGTCATGAAAGAAGAGTATGGGCGCAGCCTGAAGATTTTGTTCGGCGTATGCGGGCTCGTGCTGCTCATCGCTTGTGCCAATGTGGCTAACCTGTTGCTCGCGCGAGGAGTTGCGCGGCGTGGACAAACCGCCATCCGTATGGCCATTGGCGCTTCGCGGCGGGAGATCGTATTGCAGGCGCTAATGGAAAGTGTTCTGCTCGCCATTGGCGGCGCGATTGCCGGTCTAGTCGTCGCAATAGCCGCTGCGCGCTTGCTGCTTGCCCTGGCTTTCCAAAGCGCCCACTTTCTTCCCATCAGCACTGCACCTTCAGCCTTGGTTTTGGGTTTTGCTTTCATACTCGCTTTGGTAACGGGAGTCATTTTCGGGGCGGCGCCTGCCTGGTTTGCCACCCGCACAGATCCCGCTGATGCATTGCGGGGATCAGGGCGCAGCACCGGCGATCAATCCTCGTTCGCGCGCAAAGCGCTGCTGATCTTGCAGGCCACGTTTTCAGTTGTTCTGGTGGCTGGCGCAACCATGCTGGCACGCAGCCTGAATAAGCTTGAACATCAGGATTTTGGGTATCAGGTGCCAGGGCGCGTCTTGGTCGCCGTGCACAATCCGCCCGCAAGTTATTCGCAGGCCAAGCTGGCCGCACTTTATCGTCAGGTTGAAGAGCGCGTCAACCGTCTGCCCGGTGTACAGGGCTCCGGCCTGGCCATGTACAACCCGCTCACGGATAACTGGGGCGAACTCATTCTTGTCGCGGGGCATCCGGCTCCCAAAATGGAGGAAGAAGCCGGCGCCTCATGGGACCGCGTGAGCGCCGATTATCTCAAGAACCTTGGCGTCTCCGTTTTGCGTGGACGCGGCCTTTCCGCCGCCGATAATGAAACCTCAGAACTGGTTGCAGTGGTAAATGAGGCATTTGTAAAACGCTTCTTCAAGAGCAATGAAGAACCGCTTGGCCAGCATTTTGGCCTTGATATGCCGGAGAATGCCGGAACGTTTCGCATCGTCGGTGTGGTGCGCGACGCCAAGTTTGCCGGCTATGCTCTCAGCAAGCCGGCGCGTCCCATGTTTTACGTGCCTCTGGCCCAGACAGCGGATTACAAAAATGACCTGATGAAGAAACTCGAACTGCGCTCACATTTCATCAGCGGTTTAATGCTGGTAACGAACGCGTCACCGGGCTCGCTCGAACCGCTGCTCACCCGCACATTCGCCGAGGTTGATCCCAATCTCACAATCATCAGCGTCCGTACCATGCAGCAGCAGGTGGATCTCTCTTTCAACCAGGAGCGCGCCGTGGCCAGCCTTGCCGGGCTGTTCGGGATTGTTGCGCTATTGCTCGCTGCTGTTGGCCTGTATGGCGTCACCGCATATACCGTCGCGCAACGGACACAGGAAATCGGCATCCGCATGGCCCTTGGCGCCGACCGCGTGAACGTGGTTCAAATGGTGCTGGCTGGAGCTTTAAGGCGCGTGCTGGTTGGATTAGTTCTCGGTGTGCCGCTCGCCATTGGGGCGGGACGCCTCATCTCCACCCAGCTGTACGGCGTTTCCAGCTGGGACCCGGTGGCTCTCGGCATTGCCGCCATAGCTCTAGCTGTGTCAGCATTTTTTGCCGCAGTAATCCCAGCTCGCCGCGCAGCATCCATTTCACCGATGAAAGCACTGAGAACGGAATAGAGGGACTTGAGATTGTTCGAACTCGAGTTTATTCGCGAGTTTCAGTCGGCAGAACGTTCCTGGGCAGCGTCTGTCTGCAAGCAGCAGCCCCGGACGGAGCTGTTTTCTTTCATGCCATTTGTCGCATCACAAAATGTTGGAGAAATTATGGACCTCGTCAAAATTCCTGAAGACCAGATCATCCCCATGGACGCGGTTGCGCCCGGCGTGCAAGGCCTCCGCATTACGTTCGTCAACGTTTTCGGCATCACGCATGCCGACGGTTCGTGGACGCTTATCGATGCGGCCATCCCTTTTTCTGCCGGCATGATCCGCAGCTGGGCGGAAAAGAATTTTAAGCGCGCGCCGAATGCAATCGTGCTGACGCACGGCCATTTTGACCACGTGAGCGCTGCCCGTGATCTGGCCGACCACTGGAACGTGCCGGTGTATGCGCATCCGCTTGAGCACGCTTACCTTACCGGGCAAAAGGAGTATCCCAAGCCAAACGTGGGAGCCGGCGGAGGCGTTATGACTCTGCTTTCGCCGCTTTATCCGCGCGGGCCAATCGACCTGAAAGATCGTCTGCGCGCGCTGCCCGTGGGAGAATCGGCGGCGGTGCCGGAACTTCCCGGATGGGAGTTGATCCACACGCCAGGACACACGCCGGGCCATGTTTCTTTCTTCCGGCGCAATGACCGCACGCTGCTGGCCGGCGATGCGTTCTGCACCACCAAGCCGGAATCGTTCTTTGAAGCCGCCCTGGCGCAGCAGCCGGAATTGCATGGGCCTCCTTCTTACTTCACGCAGGATTGGGACCAGGCGCGTGCGTCCGTGCAGCGCTTGGCAACGCTCGACCCCATGATTGTTGCGCCCGGACATGGCAAACCCATGGCAGGCGCCAACGTTCCAGAAGCGTTGCGGCAGCTTGCGGCCAGGTTCGACGAGATCGCCGTGCCGGAGAATAAAAAGCCGGCAGCATAAGAAAGGACTAATCGCATAAGAAAAAAACGAACGTACTGCAAGGGCTTCCGATTTCCAGTTGAAACCGCCCGGCGGGAGGTTCACAATCCTAGGCAACCGCTGGCCGCTAATCCCGGAGACCGGGCAGAAAGAGAAACCCCCTTTGGACTATTGTCGCGGCACAGAAACCATTCTGGTGGTGGATGACGAAGAGTCTTTGCGGACAGTCATCGTGGATCTACTGGGCCATTTGGGATATTGCACGCTCTCAGCGGCCAACGGCCAGGATGCCATGAAGCTGGCGCTGGAGCATCCGGGCAGAATTGACCTGCTGCTGACCGATGTGGTCATGCATCCGCTGACCGGCCCCATGCTGGCGGAAAAGCTGATGCGCTCACGGCCGGAAATGAAAGTGGTGTTTATTTCGGGCTATGCCAATCAATCACTGGCGCCGAATGGCGTGCTGAAGCCAGGGACCGTGCTGGTGCATAAACCATTCACCATGAAGATACTTTCCGCCAAACTGCGCGAAGTCCTGGGCAATCCTGCCCCCGCGTGAACAAGATTCCGTCCGAAAGTTGGGGCTGTGTGCGCCGGAACACGCAGCCAGAGATTTTCTGACACACAACGGCCCTTCAGGTATTTGCTAAGTCACTGAAAACAAAAATGTAGATCCCCTTGGCCACGCGGTTGCTCTACCTAATACCAGCAACAGAATTTGGAAAAGGGGCTTACCGTGAATACTGGAGAAGTGGCTGCCGCCAAAAACTTTTTGATCTGGATGGGATTGTGGATCGCGGCCTTAATGGTTCTGCTGCCTGCGCTTGCGGCAAGCTAGAAGATATCGGGTCGCGAATGCTCGAAAAACGTAATCTTCCGAGGATTGCCGACTGTGCAAAAAAGAACAGTTTTCCAGCGAACCACCTGCCGAGATTCTGCATCTACTCTCACGATAATGAGTCTCCAAAATTGTTTGGAGCTACTGCCTACCGGCAAAGGAGAGAATTATGCTCGCAAAATGCGCGAACCCAACTTGTTCTACTCCGCTGGTTTATCTGCGTGAAGGCAAGATCTTTATGGTTGAGTCGCCGCAACCGAAGTTTGACGCGCCAAGCCCAACAAAACCTAAGCCCGCGAATCGGGTGGAACACTTCTGGCTCTGTGGTCCATGCTCGAATGAAATGACAATCACCTATGATCGCCAGCGCGGAGTTGAGATCACTCGCAAAAACCTTGGCAAAGCGCCTCTGGCGCGCCGCGCCGCCGCGTCCTGAGCTGCTCTCAAAAGCGCTATAACAGTTTCCTTTGACCGCCAAGTTCGGCGGTCTTTTCATTTGATCTTTTAGAATGATTGATCTTTTACAATCCTCCAGATGCCCGCCCCTCACAAGAAAAGTCCCGCGCCGCCTCGCACGCTGTGGAGCAAGTTTCCGCTGAAAACCGCGCATCGATGGTTGAACCTGCTGCTTCTCTTTGTGCCCACAGCCATCATCCTTGACTTGCTGCACGTTTCGCCGCTGCTGATCTTTATCGCCTCGGCTCTCGCCATTGCTCCGCTGGCCAGCGTGTTGGGCGAATCCACCGGCGCTCTGGCTGCTCAGTGCGGCCCGGCCATTGGCGGCATTTTGAGCGCCACCATGGGAAACGCCACGGAAATGATCATCGCCTTTTTCGCGCTGCATGCCGGGCACATCAACGTGGTCAAGGCCTCGCTTTCCGGCAGCATCATCGGCAATCTGCTGCTGGTGCTGGGACTTAGCCTGGTTGCGGGCGGACTGCGCAATCCGGTGCAGCGTTTTTCCCGCACCACGTCATCCATGAACAGCACCACTCTGATGATCGCTGTGGCTGCACTGGTTATGCCTGCGGTTTTCAACCTGACTCTCTTTGGCACCCTTCAGCACCTCGACGTCAACCTGCAACATCTCAGCCTATGGACCAGCGGCGTCCTTATCGCGCTCTATCTGCTGAACATGCTCTTTGTTTTTCGCACGCACCGCGCCGCTTTTTCCGCACCGCAGCAGGAAGAAGAAGGTCCTGCAGCGTCCCGTACTCAAGCCATCGTTTCGCTTGGTCTGGCGACTGTCCTGATCGCCGGGATGAGTGAAATCCTTGTGGGGCAGATTGCTCCAGTCACGCGGGCGCTGGGCATGACGGAACTTTTTGTGGGCGTGATTATTGTGGCTCTGGTCGGCAATGCAGCGGAAAATTCCACCGCCGTGATCATGGCGCGCCGCAACCGCATGGACGTTTCCATGTCCATTGCCACCGGGGCGAGCACACAAATCGCGCTGTTTGTCGCGCCTGTGCTGGTTTTTCTCTCTGTAGCCATTGGACATCCCATGACGCTCGTCTTCAACGGCTTTGAAATTGCCGCAATCGTTCTCTCAGTGCTAATCGTGGAGATGATTTCATCCGACGGCGAAACCAACTGGTTTGAAGGTGCGCAGCTCCTGGCCGTCTATGCCATTGTGGCGGTGGCGTTCTATTTTGTTCCCGAGTAGCTATTCTTCAAGCATGATCGAGTTAAGAACGAGCGGACTGGCTAGTAACTGGCTGCTTCTTTCATCTGCGCCTGCTTCTTCCTTAACTGCTCCAGCACCATTGGCCCCAGTTGAGACACGCTGCCCGCGCCAAGAGTAAGCACCATGTCGCCGGGTTCAGCCAGTGCGGAAACCTGCCGCGCCGCTTCGTCGAATGATGAGACATAGCCGACTGTCCCGCGTTGATCGCCAAACAACTGGATGGCTTGGGCCACACGTTCGCCAGTGATGCCGGGAATGGGCGCTTCACTGGCGGCATAAATATCGAGCACGGAAACCGTATCCGCGTCATTGAAGGCTGCGCCGAATTGCTCCAGCAGGTCACGCGTGCGGGTGAAGCGGTGCGGCTGGAAGATCACATGAACGCGCTTGAATCCGCAGTGGCGCGCCGCCGCCAGCGTGGCGCGGATCTCCGTGGGATGGTGGCCGTAATCGTCAATCACGCTCACGTCGGCAGCGCGACCGCGAAGTTGAAAACGGCGATCGACCCCGCGAAAGTTTTCCAGCGCTTCGCGGATGCGGTCCGGCTCAATGTCCAACCCGATGCCCACAGCCACGGCCGCCGTCGCGTTCAGCACATTGTGGTTGCCGGGAACCCGAAGATGAAAATCGCCCAAGGACTTGCCGCGGTATTCAACGGAGAAATGCGCATAATGCTTGTTGCCGGCGCATTTTGCCCGCGCGCCGCCCACGCGGAAATCGGCGTCTTCATGCACGCCATACGTTGTAGCTCGGCGGGCAAGGCGTGGCAGCATGTTGCGCAAACGCTCGTCATCATGGCAGAGCACAGCCATGCCATAAAACGGCACGCGATCAATGAAATCCAGGAACGCCTGCTCCACGTCTGCCATGTCGCGATAGCAATCCATATGCTCGCGATCGATATTGGTTACCACGGCTAGTATGGGCGAGAGCTTAAGAAATGAACGATCGCTTTCATCGGCCTCAGCGACGAGATATTGTGACTTGCCCAGCCGCGCGTTGGAGCCCATCGCATCCACGCGCCCACCGACGACGACTGTGGGATCAAGCCCGCCGGCAGCCAGCACCGCCGCAACCATGCTGGTTGTAGTGGTTTTGCCGTGCATTCCGGCGATGGCGATTCCATATTTCAGTCGCATCAGTTCAGCCAGCATCTCCGCGCGCTGAATTACAGGAATATGCTCGGCGTGCGCCGCCATGATCTCGGGGTTATCGCGCTTCACCGCGGAACTGGCCACCACCACCTCTGCGCCGGTGATGTGCTCCGCGCGATGACCTTCAAAAATGATGGCGCCTTTTTCCGCCAGCCGCTCTGTAACGCTGGAACTCTTCAGATCAGAACCGGATACCTTGTAGCCGAGCGTCAGCAGCACCTCGGCGATGCCGCTCATGCCAATGCCGCCAATCCCGACGAAATGTATCCGCTGAATTTTTGCAAACATTGTTCTGGTCGCTTCGCTCCGAAACCGCTACAGAGCTTCGTCGAACTGATCTATCAATTGCTCCTGATGCTTGCCGCTCGCCGCGCTAGTCGGGCTCGCGGCTTTTGCTTCGAAAAACAACTATCTTTACTGCGCTCCGAAACCGCTACAGAGCATCGTCGAACCAATCTATCAATCGCGCCTGATGCTTGCCGCTCGCCACGCCAGTCGGCTCGCGGCCTTATTCGAGAAAACTGTGTCGCTTCGCTTCCAAACCGCTATACAGCTTCGCTACCGGTAATCTGACCGCACCTGTTACATTGGGCTCCCCAGGCCTAGTTGGGCTCGCCCCTTCTTGCTTTCGGGAAAACTGTATTTCCTCGCTCTAAACCGTTTAAGAGCTTTGCTGCCCTCTGATTTCCTTCTGCACCTGATGCTGCGGGCTCGCCCATGTGCTCCCGATCACGGCGATCACCCGATCACCCGATCACCCGATTTTCCACTCAGCTCCGCCACCATCCTTGCCACTCGACCCGCCGCGTCATGGTGAGAGAGCGCCCGTGCCCGCTCCGCCATTTGTTTTAGACGTGTGGGATTCGCAAATAGCTGCGTAACCACCTCTGTAAGTCGCTCCGGTGTAAGTTCTATCTGTGGCACCAGCACAGCCGCGCCGCCTTGCACAATTGCTTCTGCATTGCGGCGTTGATGATCGTCCGCCGCCTGCGGAAACGGGACAAAGATTGCCGGCTTACCTGCCGCCGTCGCTTCGGCTACGGTGCTTGCACCGGAACGGCACAGCAGCAGATCGGCCCTCGCAAAAGCCGCAGGCATGTCATCGATAAAAGCAGAGACCTCGGCCTTGACGCCTGCCTGCGCATACGCAGCCGCCACGTCATTATATTCACGCTCGCCGGTCTGGTGGATGATCTGGAGCCGAGGAATTTGTCGTAGTACTACCGGGGCAGCGGCCACCATGGCTTGGTTGATGGCCCGCGCGCCCTGGCTGCCGCCAAAAATCAACAGCGTTGGCGCATGGTTGCTATCGACCGACGGGACGTTAAAGAACTCCGCACGCACGGGCACGCCCACCACCTGCGCATTGCGAAAATATTTTTCTGTTTGCTCAAAATGCACCGCCGCCGCCGAAACACGGTGCCCCACGATCTTGTTGGCAAACCCGGGAACATAGTTTGGCTCAAAGGCCAGCGTAGGAATATGCATCAGGATTGCCGCTGCCATCGCCGGGCCAGAAGCGTATCCGCCCACGCCCACGACCACATCAGGATTGAAGACCTTGATGATCTTGCGCGCATCCACCACGGCCCTGGGCAGGTCAAACAGCGTGCGCATGCGCGTGATGAGGCTTACGTTTTTGAGCGCGCCCACCTTCACCCGCATCAGCCCAAAACCGGCTTGAGGGACCAGGCGGTTTTCCATTCCTCTGGCCGTCCCCACAAACAGCACTTCGGCATTGTGATGGGCCTTCAGCTCACGCGCAATTGCCAGCGCGGGGATGACGTGTCCGCCGGTGCCTCCGCCTGCTATCAGAACGCGCATGCTATTGCCGCCTCTCGGCTGAATGCTTCATGCCCAGTTCAATATGACACAGGCAATGGCTATGTGTAATTAATGAGGGTGATCACTGAAGTGCAACAACCAGGACTGATCTTTCATCCGAGGCATGTTCTATGGGTCAGAACATCCTATTTAGGGGCCATGCGGATTGCGCCATCAAGGCGGATAGTCTCGCCATTGAGCATGTTGTTTTCAATGATGTGCTGTACCAGCGCCGCGAACTCCGGCGGTTTGCCCAGTCTTTGCGGGAACGGCACCTGCTGGCTGAGAGACTGCTGCGCGGCTTCCGGCAATGCGCCTAGTAGCGGCGTGTGAAAGATTCCCGGAGCGATGGTGCACACGCGAATCCCTGAACGCGCCAGTTCACGCGCCAGAGGCAAAGTCATGCCGACGATTGCGCCCTTTGAGGCTGAGTATGCAACCTGCCCAATCTGTCCTTCATAGGCCGCGACGGAGGCGGTTGTGACGATCACGCCGCGACCGTTGTCTTCGTCGGGCTGGTTGGCAGTCATGGCGTTTGCGCCGTGGCGGATCACATCAAAGGTGCCGATCAGGTTGACCTGGATGGTGCGAATAAATTTTTGCAGGTCGTGCATACCGTTTTTACCCAGCAGCTTTTCCGCAATGCCGATTCCGGCAGTGGCGACGAGGATATGCAAGCTGCCATGCTGTTTGACAGCAGCTTCAACGGCTGCGGCGACCTGGGCGTCATCGGTTACATCAGTCTTGACGAACCTGACATCATTGCCGAGTTCCTGCGCCAGATCGTTGCCGCTTTTTTCGTTTACGTCAGCAATCACAACTTTAGCGCCGTTTGCCGCCAGCATGCGGACAGTCGCCGCGCCCAGACCTGATGCGCCGCCGGTAACCAGCGCGCTTGAACCTTTGATCTTCATTGATTCTCCGTAAATTTTGTAAGCCACGAATGAACGCGAATGAACATGAACAAATAAATATCTCGTTTCTACTGAACAAGAATCTTGATTCGCGTATTTCGCGAAATTTGCGGCTACTTGCTTTTCCGTTTAGTTTATCCGCTCGATGATGGTTGCGTTGGCCATGCCACCGCCTTCGCACATGGTTTGCAATCCGTAGCGGTCGCCTGTGCGTTCAAGCTCATGCACCAGCGTTGTCATTAGTCGAGCGCCACTCGCGCCCAGAGGATGGCCAAGAGCAATAGCACCGCCGTTCACGTTCACCTGTCCGAGATCAGCTTTGGTCTCACGCTGCCAGGCCAGCACAACGCTGGCAAAAGCTTCATTGATTTCGATGCGGTCCATATCTTCAAGCTTGAGGCCGGAACGCTCCATGATCTTGCGGGTGGCGGGGATCGGCGCCCCCAGCATCAGCACCGGATCTTCTGCCGCCAGGGCAAATTCGATGAAGCGCGCCATCGGGCGGTAGCCAAGTTTTTCCGCGACACCGCGTTCCATGATCAGCACGGCTGCAGCCCCGTCAGTGATTTGCGATGAGTTCGCGGCGGTAACTACGCCATCGGCCTTGAAGACAGTTTTGAGCGTAGCCATTTTTTCCAGCGTAGTTTCGGCGCGGATGCCTTCGTCGCGGCTGACGTTCACCGTGCCCTGGTCGGTTTCAACGGGCAGCGGCAGAATCTCACGGCAGAACCAGCCTTCCTGCGTGGCACGTGCGGCGCGGCGATGGCTCTCCAGACTGTATTGGTCCAGGCATTCGCGAGTGAGCTTGTACCGCTCAGCCAGCATCTCCGCGCTGATGCCCTGATTGAAATTAACATTGTTGTAGCGCTTCATCATCGCCGGACCAAACGGCTTGCCGGGACCATTGGCGGCGGACGCGCCCATGGGAACGCGCGTCATACTCTCAACGCCACATCCAATGGCGATGTCATAGCTGCCCGCGATCACTCCCTGCGCGGCAAAATGAATGGCCTGTTGGC
>DASXJO010000447.1:0-2012 GCA_036497385.1 Candidatus Angelobacter sp.
GCGCGGGCCGGGACAGGCATCCGCAGGCAGATAAAAGATCGCGCTGAGGAATTGGCAGACCTTTTTCAAAGCACTCTTTCGTTTTGCTTCAGGGATTAATGACCTCAAAACAGGTAATCCAACAGGCTTTCGGCCGGCTTCAAACACAGATGAAAAGCAAGTATTGAATGAATATTGACTGGTTTAAGATCCGCTACGGGAACGGGAACTGCAGTTACTAGACCAGCGGAATGTGTTCTCCCGCCCTGCTATCTTCTCCACACCGCAAACGCGATGGCCGCAGCAACCAATACCAAAGCAATAACAATGTAAATGACCAGGTCACGCGCTACGCGCCTTTCCGCCAACGCCGGCTCGGCCATTACGAGTATGTAATGATCACTGCCCTTTAGCTTTTGCATCGCGTTTTGATATTGCTCTAGCTCTTGTGGATTATCGCGATCCCGATCATAAACCGCTCTTAATAAGCCGGTGATTTTCTTCTCGTACTCATGATCAATGCCTTCCAGCAGTTCGTCGGGAATATCCGTGGGCGATTCCGGGTCCTCCTCGCGAACAAGAGCAACTTTTGTTCGCCGTCTGATAAAGGCCGCCCTTGAAGATTGGCCTCGGAAACGATCTTGCTCGCCAGAAACTTCTTGGCGTCCATTTGAGAGGAAAATGTCATTCAGTTTATCCCGTCAGCAACGAATCCAATTCCTGATCTGCGCTTATCTGCGTAAATCTGCGGCGAAATCACTTCCCCCTCCACAGCGGCTTGCGTTTCTCCATCCATGCCGCGACTCCCTCTTTCACGTCTTCGGTCTGCATCAGCTCTTCCAGATAAATTTTCTCCGCCCGCGCCAGGCCTTTGTCCAGATGCATGGAATCCCACGCATAGAAAGCTTTCTTGGCCACTGCCAGCGCCGCCGGGCTCAACTTCAATAAATGGTCGACGGTGCGCTGTATCGCCTGCTGCAACTCGTCTTCAGGGTGCGCCTCATTCGCGAGTCCCCACGCGGCGGCTTCTTTGCCGCTGAATGTCCGCCCAGTAAAGACCAGATCGGCCGCGCGCTTCTGCCCAACCAGCGCTGCAAGAGCCGTACACGCCACCGGTGGATAACATCCCAACGTAATCTCAGGAAATCCCCACTTGGCGTCCGGCGTTGTGAAGCACATATCACAGACCATCGCCAGCTCCGCGCCGCCGCCCAGGCATACGCCATGGACTTCGGCAATGGTGATCTTGGAAAACTTTACCAACGCAAGAATCACGCCATGAAATTTCTGCAACATCGTCTGGATAAGGGCGGGAGTGTGTACCGCCACATCCACTCCGGCAGAAAAACCGCGCTCAGCCCCACCGATGATCACGGCAGAGATTTCTTTTTGCTGCTCCAGCTGCTGCAATGCTGCCAGCAGCTCATCCATCATCTGGAAGTCGATGACATTGAGCGATGGATGAGTAAGAGTGATGCGGCCCACCGAATCCAGCGCGTCGACGGTAACATGTTTCGTTGATGTTGCCGAATCCAAATTCTTCTCCGCGTCTCCGCGTCTCCGCGGTAAGCTTTTGGTTTTCCGATCACCCGATTTCCCGATCACGCGCGATCACCCGACCTCTCCCTCCGCGTCTACGCGTTTACGCGGTGAGCCTTTGCTTTTCCGATCACGGCGATGCCGGCGATTACGCGCGATCACGGCGATTCCTCTAGCTCGTCCAGAACCCCTCGGTATCGTACTCCCGAATCGCCTTCAACTCCGCCGAGTTCGGCTCCGGCGTCGGCTGAACATTATCCGCGACCTTCAACTTCCACCCGGTATTTGCCAGCACGTCGTCCACGCTCACGCCCGGGTGATAAGTAGAAAGGAACGCTTCCGCATCATCGCCGAAACGCAGCACACACTTCGTGGTGATCACAGCAGAAGGCCCCCCGCGCGGCAATCCAATACGCTTGCGCCATCCTGCACCATCACCGTTTCCCGGGCTGGTAATGTAACTCACCTTTTCCGGCAGGCGATGTTTGCCGTGC
>DASXJO010000448.1:0-6570 GCA_036497385.1 Candidatus Angelobacter sp.
TCCAACTGGGCAATCACTTGAAAGCTCGGATGAAAGTCACAACCTATATACTGCATATGGCCTCCTCGTCCCGAGCTCTTGGTCTTAAGCAAATCGAGTTTACTCGAGACGCCCAGGAGGCCGTTGTCGTCATGCAATCAAAGTCCGTAAACGAGTCCGCGTTTTCCCCGGCGGACGAGTAGGACTGAGGGACCTTGTGTCGCAAAATAAGGGAGCACAGGTCTCTCCGGCCTACTCACACGCTGAATAGTGCGCGTGTTCGCTGACGGCCGTCGAGATGACGTGTGAAAGAAGACGATCAGCTTGATTCCCCACAAACTCAAACCGATCAGCGGACGCCGGTTTGGCCAGCAGAGTGTGTATTTGGCTTTGGTACACGGAGTCTGCAACGCTCTTTAACCCAGGCGACTGCTATCCAGATTAGGTGAGAAGTAAGCAGCACATGTGTTGATTGCTGGTAACCTATGCCTATGGCTAGAGGCTTAGAATCTGCTCACACAAAGATAGTTAGGGCGATGAAGCTGCGTCAGCCGCTTCAAGATTGCATAACCGAATACAGTAACACTCAGCCGTACACAAAAAGCATCAAGTCTGACGGCAAAGTGATTTTGCAGATTACAAAAGCACCGCCGATTGAAATCTCTGTCATGGCAGGAGAAATCATTTACCAACTCCGATCTGCGCTGGACCACATGTTCTTTGATCTTGTCGAGCGCAGCTGGAATGGATCAATCCCAGAAAAAGCTGCAAACAGACTCTATTTCCCCTTATGCCTGAAGCCGCCTGGGGAGCCGACCAAGCTACCGCCAATTCCGCGAAGCTCTTTTGGAGAAGCCGTGATTCCCGGATGTCTCCCTGACGAGGCATTCGAGATCATTGAGAGTTTGCAGCCGTATTATCATCTGCATTACGGTCATCAGCTTCTCAGGATGCTGAATGTTTTCGGCAGAATCGACCGGCACCGACATCTTAATGCCACGGCGGTTGCTGTTAATCGAAGCCATACCGTTATGGTTCGACCCAGCGGTTTTTCGTCCACTGTAATGATGCCTTGGCTCAAGCATGGCGCTGAACTTCAGGAACCGTGGCACGATTTAAAGATCGATGAAAGCATGGAAATAACAGACGAGTACGAAATCGTACTGGGCTTTGATGAGCCAGAATATGGCCCGGTACAAATTGCTCCTATGGCCGATGTGTATGCTCTTCCAACATTCATATTTAATATCAGTGTCCATCTGAAAAGGTTTTTGGTTTAACGAATCTTCAATTCGTTTGTTTCACCACGTCCTCACCTCATCCGCTTGCAGCGGAGCTTCGCCAAAGAGACTTTTCGCGGTCCATTGGCCTTTTTCGCGATTGATCTCGGGGCGAATAAAAGGTAGAGTATTGCACCGGCTTTTGGTAGCTGGCTCTTAGTATTTGGCTGAGGCTGGTCGATTGAAGGGAATGAGGCTAAAGACAAGCAGTTTGAACGTGATTTGGGGTCAGTTTGACGTGATTCGACCCCGGTTCAACGCGAAGTTTGCGGGGTTGATTGCAATAACTCTTTTGGAATCATAGTTGAGGCCAAGGGGGGTGGGGCAGGGGCGCGCAAAGCGCGCCTATCGCCGGAATCGCCGACATCGCGCGTGATTGCCGTGATCGGGGGAAGAGGGAAACGCAAAGTGGCTGAACAAGCACACAGAAATGTTGATCCAACAGCTGCCAGGCAGCCCAAGGGCCGGTACAGCTATTACCGGCGGTGCCAAGTTTTCCGCAAGGGCGGCGAGCAGTGCAAGGCCCCGGCGGAGAAGGGGTCGCACATTTGCTATGCGCATGCCGGGCAGCTGGCAATGGCGGTGCGTCGTGAGCGGGAACGGCGGGCAGTGCTGGCGGAAGCAGTTGCGGAGATGCATCGGCAAGGCCATACGAGATGCGAACTGACGAACCTTCTCTCTGACTTTAAAGGCATTCAAGTGACGCTGGCCGTGATGGCACGGGCAATAATCGGTGGCAGGATTGATTGCAAGACAGCGGGGCGGCTGGTGGTGCATTTGCAGATGATGTCAAAGCTGTTGTGGACGTTACACAAGAACAAAACCTTACCGCTGATAAACGCTGATAGCTCAGATTGCAAAGAATTGCCTGAAGCATTCGGAGCGAATGCAGCAAATTTGGCCGCGAATGAACCTGAAAAGGCGCGAATTGTCTTAATCTCACCACGGTTTAGTGCTGAAAAGGTTGAACCACAGGCTAGAAAATACCGGGTCCCAGATGGAATCGTTGGAAGAGTCGATGAGGATACCGGCGCGCAAATCAGGTTGGAAGAACGCGGATATAGAGATCGTGGCCAGGCGCATGGCCCGCCGGAATTGAGAGCGGCATGAAATAAAAATCCAAGGAAACGCTTCCAGAAGCGTCTGGCGTTTCTTCCGCCAGAAAGACGATCTTTGACAACCTAGAACAAGATGGCTGCGTTTGAGGACTGGTGTCTCGCGACGATCAGGGAAGCGCTGGGTAGGTTAGAAAGAAAGACGAGCACTGTAGGTGCGGCAATTCCCTGATCACGACGGCGTCTTCATAATCAAATACCCGCCCGCCAATCCAAAGATCAAATCGGGCGACCACGCGGCGATCAGCGGAGGAAGCTGGCTGACGTTGCCCATGGCTTCAAACAGGCTTGAGGTCAGAACGTAGGTTACGCCGATGACCAGCGCGACAACCACGCCGCTGAGAGCGCCGCGGCGTCCGCCGGAAAGCGCGAATGGCACGGCAAGCACGGCCATCACCAACGTGATCAGTGGGAAGGCGATTTTTTTCTGTAATTGGACGCGCAGACGCACCACATCAAAGCCGCCTTGCTGCAAGTCATAGATGTAGCGGCGCAGTTCGTCGTAATTCATTTCAGAGGATTGCAGGACTTCTTTCTTGAAATATGTCGGCGGCTCGTTCAGTTCGGCAAAAGTGCTCACGTCGAATTTTCGATAGTCCTGCTGAAGATCGGCGCCCGGAGGGTTGCTCCAGGTGCGCTGCCAGCCATTTTCAAAAGTCCACTTTGCCAGGTGTTCCGCCCAGCGTGCGCGCGCGGCATACACGCGCTTGATCATCTGGAACGTACGGGGATTCAGCTCAAAGACCGACACGCTGCCGAAGGTGTTGCGGTCCGGATCAAAAGCTTCATAGTAATAAATCTTGCGGTTCTCCACCGTGCCGTCAGACCGTTTTTTGCTCTCTCCAAAAATCCACTTGCGGTCAGGACGCAGATAAGTCTGCGCCGGCTTGCCTTTAATCATGTTGCGCAATGTTTCAACACGCTTGTTGGCGTAGGGCAGATACCATTGGTCCAGCACAAAGAGCCCGCCCGCAAGGGTGCAGGCGATAATCAGGATCGGAATTACCGTGCGGTAGATGCTTACGCCGGTCGCCTTCATCGCCGTAATCTCGTTTGACTTCTGCATCAGCCCAAACATCACCAGCACAGTCAACAGCACGGCCAAAGGCGTGATCTGGTAAAGCACTGAAGGCACAAAGTTGAGCAGGTATTCAAGCTGTGTGAGAAGCGGAATTTTTTTTCTCACAATGTCAGAGAGCAGCTCGAAATAAGTGAATACCAGGAACAGCACCAGCAGGCTAGAAAGGATGAGCAGCAGATAACTCACAAAGCTGCGTAGAACGTAATCATCCAGAATAAGCGGAAAGCGCGTGCTGAAAAGCCGGCCACGCCTGCGGCTGCCATTCGCCGGCTCGTCAGCCTTGGCGTTGAAGATTTTGCCAAGAACATCCTTAAACTGGCCCAGCAACATCTGTCCCAGCCCAAGCTCAACCGGAATTCTGTCCGTGCGGCTGAGTAGCACCACACCGATCAGGCCAAAGACAATGTTGGCCATCCAGACGCCGAGCACGGGGGATATTTTTCCTCCACGCGCCAGAGAGACCCCGATGATCGAAACAAAATAATAGATAAACACCAGAACAATGGTGAGCAAAAAGCCCGCGCCCTTGCCGCCTTTTTTGGCGGAAAGGCCCAGCGGAATTCCAATCAGCACCAGCACCAGGCACGCAGTGGGGAGCGCCAGGCGGCGGTTGAACTCTATCCAGTACCAGCGGGCAAACTCTTTGTTGGGATTGTATTTCTGCCGGTAAAGCTCCTGAGTGCTGAGCTGCGCCACGGGCACGGCGTCCTGCGCCGGCTTGGGTATTGGCGGCTGGCTGATAACAATGTCGGTCTCCTGAAACGTGGTGATCGTGTATTGGTCAGGAGCGCGGGAATTTGTGTCATGCGTTTCGCCATTGATCAGGTGCAGCCGGATGGCGTCCGTTCCGGAAGCGCTCACAACAGCTTCTTTGGCGATAGTAATTTTTGGCGTGCCGGGAGTGCTGATGTCAGCGTCAAAAACGTTTTTCCAGACGGCGGCGCCACTCACGCTGGAAACATCTTCCACGTACAGCACATGGTTCTTAAAGCCTTCATAAAAGACGTGCGGCTGGACTTCAAAGGAAATCTGCGTCGCAGCCAGCTTGTTTTGCAGTACGGCCAAGGCGGCGGCGGAGCGGGGTTCCACGATCACCGTATTCACCAGCGCCAAAACCCATGCGGCAATGCCGAATACCGAAATAATTTTCAGGAATTTGCGTACGCTCACGCCGGAAGCGCGCATTGCCGTAACTTCACTATCGGCTGCCATGCGGCTGAGTCCCAGCAGGATTCCCACCAGCACTCCCATGGGGATGGTGACTTTCAGGGCAGCGGGCAGCGTGAGAAAGAAAATTTCCGCCACGCTGGGGAAGGGAGCGCTGTTGCGCACCACGGCCTCAAGAATGCGCGTGAGTTCGCGCATAAAAATAACAAAAGTGAAGACCGAGGCCCCAATGAGCCCGTGCCAGAGCACTTCCTTCAGTATGTAACGGGTAAAGATGCGCACGCGTTTTTCTTGAGCCGGGTTGCGGACGTGACCCTGAGCGTAGTCGAAAGGGGGAGCCCGCAGGCGAAATCCTGAGCGCCGAAGCGCGAAGGATCTCAGGCTAGTGGAAGTCTAGCAGAACCCCGCTTGTGTTATTAATGGATAATCAATGGGTACGCCTGCAATTCATCTGTTATTCCTCTGGCACATGCACCAGCCTTATTACAAAGACCTGGTGACCGGGGAATACCGCCTGCCCTGGGTGCGCTTGCATGCGCTCAAGGATTATTACGGCATGGTGAAGCTGCTGGATGAATTTCCCGGCCTGCACCAGACGTTTAATCTTGTCCCTTCGCTGATCACCCAATTGCAGGAGTATGTGAACGGAACGGCGCAGGACCCGTTTCTGCAGGTTGCCGCCATGCCTGCGGCTGAGATGGATCTGGCCAAACGTCAGTTCGCGATCCAATACCTGTTCCAGGCCAATGCGGAGAACATGATTGGCCGTTATCCGCGCTATCGCGAATTAGCGCAACACTTCCACGGCAGCCCGCGCGACGCCCTGAATAATGCCAAGCACATGACTAATGGCGATATCACAGACCTTCAGGTGCTCTCGCAAATTGCGTGGATGGATGAATTTTTTCTGGATGATCCCACGATCGCCGAACTCATCAGCAAAGAGCGTGGTTTTTCGTTGGAAGATCAGCAGCAGGTAATCGACATTCAGAAGAAGTTTCTGGCCAAGGTGCTTCCGGCTTATGCCGCAGCAGGGAAGCGCGGCGCGATTGAGATTTCCACCTCGCCTTTTTACCATCCCATTCTGCCGCTGGTGTGCGACACAAATATTGGGGAAGTATCACACCACGGCTTGCCGCTGCCGTCCCACGGGTTCCGCCATCCGGAAGATGCGCGGGAGCAAATCGAACGCGGATTGACTCTGCATGAACAAGTTTTTGGTACCCGGCCAAAGGGCATGTGGCCGTCTGAAGGCAGCGTATCCAATGAAGCTCTTGCCATTGCGCATGATCTTGGCGTGAAGTGGATGGCCACCGACGAAGGCGTGCTATGCCGTTCGCTGGGGTCCATCTTCCAGCGTGACAGCAGCGGAAAACTCGAGCCCGACAGCGCGGCACAGCTTTATCGGATTTTCCGCTGGCAGCAAGGCGAAGCAGAAATGAGCATGGTCTTCCGTGACCATTCGCTCTCTGACCTGATCGGCTTTGTCTATTCCGGTGTGCCCGCCAAAGAGGCCGCCGATGACTTTATCCATCGTGTGAAGCAGGCCGCCGAACCAGTCCTGGCCAAAGGCAAGACCGCGGTGGTGCCAATCATTCTGGATGGCGAGAACGCCTGGGAGTTTTATCCGCAGTCCGGACGCGAGTTTCTGCGGCGGCTCTACGATGGTATCCAGAAAGATCCATCCATTGAGGCGCTGACAATTTCTGAAGCGATTGAGCGGGAGCCGCATCGAGCTGCCATTGGTTCGATTGTCCCCGGCTCGTGGATTAACTCAAATTTTGACGTATGGATCGGCGCGCCTGAGGACAATGTGGCGTGGGACCAGCTCACGGCAGCGCGGGATTTTTTTGCAGCAAATGCGAGCAAAGCTTCTGCGGAACAAGCGGCTTTGGCCTATGAAGAACTGCTGATTGCGGAAGGCAGTGATTGGAACTGGTGGTATGGC
>DASXJO010000449.1:0-2623 GCA_036497385.1 Candidatus Angelobacter sp.
AGAGAGTTACCCCAGCGCAAAATGCTGTTGGGGACAATCGTGTAATCGTGCTGCAAGTTGCCGAGCATGGCAAAAAAACCATCGCTGCTGCTTTCGGAGAAGAGCAGCCACCATCCCAGGCCTCCGCTGAAAAGTACGAGGAGTGGTGCAATCATTCCGGCCAGCCGGTTGCGTGTGAGCAGCAGAGTCCAATAGTGAAGTAAGCCTACCAGTGCCAGCGCAATGACCATGTTTTGCAGCCACATGGCAAAGATCACTCCTGCGCCCGCGCGCACCAGCATGGCGGCAAGGAAATCCACCAGAAACGGATAAGCAAAGCGCACACCGGCGAAAGTGGGATCTTGCGGCGGCAGATTATTGCCTTGGGCAAAGCTGTTGATGACCTGCAGATGCAGCGGCAGGTCGCCAAGATTGTTCATTACGCCGGTATAAATGCCGTCGGGCCGCTCGAAAACAGCACGGTTGAAAACCATGGCAAGCAGAATGGCGATGCCGAGATAGAAGGCCAGATAGCCGATGCCCCCAATGCTCGACTTCCGCGGAGCCGAAGCCGGGGCGAACATCGACTTCACAATGGCCGCACGGCGCTCACGATTCACCAGCAACAGAAGTGGCAGCAGAAGTATGACTGCGCTAAGACTGATAGTGGCCGTCCCTAGCCCAAGCACCAATGCCAGCAGAAACCCGATCGTCGCCAGAAGCGTCATGCCAATGGCTGCACCCATGCAGAGTCGTGCACCGCGCGCAGCGTTGCGATCGAACAGAAATGTGAGCAGCGTACCGCCCAAAATCCCTATGGCAAGTAGAAGGCAGGCGACAAACATTCTCAGGACTGGCTTTCGTTACGCGAGGTTTGAACTGCTGACTGCAAACTGCCTCCGGTTTGTACGCGGATAGATTCTAAATTATGCCTGAGAGGCTGGCGCAGACTCCGTGTTATATATAAGCGTGATGCCAAAGGCCCAGACCCTTGCGATGATGGTTGTATTGTTCATCTCTACGCCGTTTCGGGCCCAGCAACCCACGAGCCCACAACAGCCCGTGCCTCCGCCACAGGCGGCGCCCACCCTTAAGCTGCATGACCTGAAAGGCACACCGCACTCGCTGGAAGACTATCGCGGAAGGCCGGTGCTGCTGAACTTCTGGGCCACATGGTGCGTGCCATGCGCCGCTGAAATGCCGTTGTTGAACGAGATGCAGAAGCAATATCAGGGGAAGATAGTTTTCATCGCTGCGTCGATTGACGATGAAGACATGAAGCCCCAGGTTGAAGCATTTATCAAGAAGCACCAGGGTGAAGAACTGGCCGTAATGATGGGCGCGACGCTCGACAGTCTGGATGATTTCGGCGTAAACCAGGGAATGCCGGGGACGGTTTTCATTGACGCCGAAGGCAAAATCGTCAACAGGCGAACCGGGGCCCTGAAGCGAGCAGATCTCGAACAAGTGCTACGAAAGTTGGCGGGTGAACCGGAACCGGCGGCCACTCCCACGCCCAAAGCTAAAACCGAGAAGAAGAAAGCTAGCAAATCAGCCACAAAGAAAGTTATCCCGCCACCGCAAGAAGGTCCCAGCCTTGCATTCTAGAGTTGCGATGGCTCCGAGCAGCGCAGACCATCCATGAAAAAATATATTGTTCCCACTGTTGTTTTAGTGCTTGTAGCGGCCGTGATCTTCATCAGGTATCAAATCATGGCACCCGCCCGGGCTGCAGAGGGCGATCTTGAGGCAATTAACAAAATTACTGTGGGAAAGACGACGGAGGCTGAATTGCTTGGCCGCTCGGCTTTCCAGAAGATGGGCCTACAGTGCTCTATGGGTTTTTGCTTTTATTACACTGTGAGGGCCAACCACTTCCTTAGAAACTTGGGCCTGGCGCCCAACACTTTTTTTGGTACAAGGGTCGGGGTCCGCGATGGACTGGTGGCGCAGGTCTCGGTTTATATAAGCAATGGCAAGCGGCCTCCACTTTCTTTTTCGCAAAAGATGCCGCTGCCGGAGGGGTGCTCTTCCAGTCTGTGCGTAAAGCCGGCCATTTTGCCGACAAAAACCCTCGCCGGCATCATGGTCTTGTTCAACAACGAATCCGAATTCAGGAACCGCATGCCGGAAACCATTCAAACCGCCTGCCTTTCTCGCCTGCACGGATGTAAGACATACGATGAACTCACGCCCTTCGCCAGAGAACTGAATCTGGACGCAGTAGCCGCGCTCAAGTAAACAGAAACTCTTTCGTGCGCAAATCGCGCACAGTGTCACGCAGCTTAGCGGCTTTTTCAAACTCAAATTTCTTTGCCGCTTCGCGCATGTCGGCTTCCATGCCGGCAATATAGGCATCAAGTTCTTCCTGCGACCTGAAGTCAGGCAAGCCGTCAGCCGCCTGAGTGACATCCACATAATCTGATTCGGCAATTCCTGCCAGCGACATGGAAAGCGGACGGATTATCGATTCCGGAGTGATGCCGTGTTCCTGGTTGTAAGCAACTTGAATCGCGCGACGCCGGTCGGTTTCGTCAATGGCGCGTTTCATGGAGTCCGTCATTTTGTCGGCGTAAAGAATGGCGCGGCCTTCAAGGTTGCGTGCGCAGCGGCCAATCGTCTGAATCAGCGAACCGGCGGAACG
>DASXJO010000450.1:0-10010 GCA_036497385.1 Candidatus Angelobacter sp.
TCACTCTCGCTGCCCAGCAGCTCCCGCTGCCACAGTGTGTAGTCTCCGTACTGCACCGGCAACGGCTCCCACTCCGGCGTCTTGTTTTCCATCCGCGCCCGGTACGCCTCTTCCAGATCGCGCGCCAGCGGTCCCAGCGACCATCCGTCTCCCGCTATGTGGTGCAGCACCAGCAGCAACACATGCTTGTTATCGCTTAACTGGAACAGCCACAACCGCAGCGGCAGCTCCCGCTCCAGTTCCATTCCCATGCCCGCCGCTTCCGTCAGCCGCTCACGCAACTGCGATTCATTAACGTTCTCCACCGTGAGCCGGGGCCGCGCTTCTTCCCCGCTCAGCACCTTCTGGTACGGCATTCCCTCTTCCTGCGGAAACACCGTCCGCAGCGCCTCATGCCGTTCCACCACATCCCCTAGCGCCTGCTCCAGCGCCGATTGATTCAGCTCGCCTTCCAGCCGCAGCGCCAGTGGTATGTTGTACGTCGCTCCAGGCCCTTCCATCTGGTACAGAAACCACAACCGCTGCTGCGCATATGACAACGGCATCCGCTCCGGCCGGGTCATCGCCACCAGCGCGGGATAAGGAGTCCGCGCGGAGCCTTGTCTCTTCAGCCAATCCAGCAGTTCACTGCGGCGATCTTTGAGTTCACGGCGAATTTCATTGGTGAGAGCACCCTGTGGAGCGGCTACGCGCAAGCGGTCATCTTCCAACCACACGCGAGCTCCAAGATTTCTCAGCTCAAGCAGCAGTTCAGCACAACTCATATTTCCTCTTCTTCAAAAACTTCTTCATCCAGAGACGCCTTGTTTGCTTGTATCGGCCCGGACGTAAACTGAATGGCCTGGATCAGATGGGCCACGTCGCTTACAGTGCTTGCGGAATAAAAGTCACGCAGGGAAATCGCGACCCCAAAGCCACTACAAACACGTCCGACCAGACGCATGGCCGACAACGAGTCACCGCCAAGAGCGAAAAAGTCGTCTTCCACACCTACCTGCTCCCGGCGCAATACTTCAGCGAACATTCCACACAACGCTGTTTCTTCCGGCGACTGCGGCGTACGTCCTTTACTCGTCTGTCGCGCGAAAGCAGGGAGCGCGGCCCGGTCAATTTTGCCGGTGGGCGAGCGTGGTAATTTTTCTATCGGCATAAAGACCGCAGGCAGCATATGCGCAGGCAGCCGTTCATCTAGTCTGTGGCGAAGCACAGCAGGTTCAGGCAAAGCTCCATTGCTCGGCACGAGATAAGCAATAAGCTGTTTTCCGAATGACGTTTCTTCTTTCAGGGCCACTGCGGCATCTGCAATTTCCGGCAGTGAGCGCAGCGCGGCTTCAATTTCGCCCAATTCAATGCGGAAGCCGCGTATCTTGACCTGCTCATCGGCACGCCCAACAAAGTCGAGCATTCCGTCCTCGCGCCAACGCGCCAGGTCGCCGGTCCGATACATGCGCGCGCCTGGCTCAATGGCATATGGATCAGCGATAAAGCACTCCGCAGTCAATGCGGGTCTTTTCAAATATCCCCGGGCCAGACCGGCGCCGGAGATATGCAACTCCCCGGTAACGCCCAGAGGCACAGGTTCAAGATTGCTATCGAGCACGTACACGCGAGTATTGTGAATGGGAGAACCAATCGGCGGATTAGAGCAGCCTGATAACGGCAAGCTGATGGTGGCACAAACTGTTGCTTCTGTCGGCCCATAAGCGTTGATCATGCGCAGCCCACTCGACCAGCGCGCGATCGACTCTCCGCTCAGCGCCTCACCACCGTTCATCAGCCACTGCAGCGGTAACGTACCAAATTCTTCCAGGCTGGTGAGCACCGGAACGGGTAATAAGGCATGAGTTACTTTCTGCGAGACAAGAAGTTCGTACAAGGCCGCTCCTTCACGCTGTTGTTCCGGCAGGACCAGCGTTGCGCCTGTGCTGAGCGCCATTAGAACTTCCCAGAAAGAAGCATCGAAACTCAGGGACGCGAACTGCAGGACGCGAGATTCTTCTGTCACCCTAAGTCGTTCTCTCTGGCTGGCAGCAAGAGAAGGAATGCCTTGATGTGTAATCACTACTCCTTTCGGAACGCCAGTCGATCCTGAGGTATAGATCACGTAAGCCAGATGCTGGGGCAGAGTCTTGCAATTTGGATTGTGAGCGGGCGTGCGCTCCAGGTCATCCGAGAATTCAGGCCTATCAAGAGCAAGGAATTCAACTCCTGCTACTTGCGGCAATCGAAGTTGAAGCTTAGATTTCGTAAGCACCAGCTTTGGCATAGCGTCATTGAGCATGTGTTCGAGACGCGCACGCGGGTATTCGGAATCAAGCGGAAGATAAGCGGCCCCCGCTTTCCAGACGGCAATAATGGCCGTCACCATGTCAGCCGAGCGCTCAAGCGCCACGCCGACCAGAGATTCCGGGCCAATACCTTTTTCTATCAAGCAATGCGCAAGGCGATTCGCGCGCTGGTTCAGTTCGCCATAGCTCATTGAGCTTTTGCCCTGGACTATTGCAATTGAATGCGGTGAATGCGCGGCGCGCTCTTCAAAGATCGGATCCATCGTGTTGCTGGGCAGCGGGAGCAACGTGTCATTGAATTCTTCGAGCACTGCGCAGCGTTCGCCATCCATAAATAAATCAACTTGGTGCCATGGAACTTCAGGTTGCGCCACCGCGGACTCTAGCAGTCGGATAAAGCGTAAGACAATTGCCTCAGCCTTTTCGGCTGTAAAGCGCGCTGGATCATGATCAAGACGGACACGCAGTCGATCATCAGGAGCGATCATCAACGCCAGCGGATAGTGCGCCCCGTCCCGCATCTCGACATTTGAAATTCGCAGCCCTGCGAATGAACGCGTCAGAAGAGAACGATCGAGAGGGTAATTCTCAAAGACAAAGATCGTGTCAAACAGCTGCTCGAATCCCGCTTCGCGTTGGATTTCGCTCAATCCCAGATGATAGACATTGAGCATCTCCGACTGGCTTTCCTGAATTCTTGCCAGAACATCAAGGAAAAGCTCGCCAGGATGTAAACGAATGCGCAGCGGAACCGTATTGATGAAAAGTCCCACCATCTGCTCAATTCCAGCCAACTCCGGTGACCGACCCGAAACCGTGATGCCGAACACAATGTCGTTACGATTGCTCAAGCGCGCCAGCAGCACCGCCCACAATCCCTGCAAGACTGTGTTTAGAGTCAAGCCTCGTTCGCGAGCCATGGCGTTGAGTGCAGTAGTGACTTCCAGCGAAAGATCATGCCGGCAGGAAACAGGAATCTGCGTCTCAGCTTTTCCAGCTTCTTGCGGCTGCCGCGCCATGATGGTGGGACTCTCTAAATCAGCCAGGTAGTTCTTCCATGCCGCAAGGGCAGCTGAATGGTCTTGCAATTTTAGCCATGCCAGATAGTCCGTATAGGGACGTACACGCGGCAACGTATCGGCATTCATGCCATTGCTGTAAAGCTCCAGCATGTCGCCAATCAATAGCGGCGTTGACCAGCCATCCAGAATCAGGTGGTGGTTGGTGAACACCAAAACGTGACGGTCCGGCGCAAGCCGTATTAATACAAAACGCAACAACGGCCCTGATGAGAATGTAAAACTTTCAGCCCTTTCGGCAGCGACGATCTCTGCATAGCGAAGGCTTTGGGCTTGCTTCTCCATCATCGAGAGATCAAGTTCACGCCAGGGGAGTTCGATTGCGGCAGGGACTACCTGCACGGGCTGCTCCAAACCTTCGCGATAAATAGAGACCCGCAGATTGGGATAGCGCATCAGCAGGACTTCGATTGCCTGCCGCAGCTGCTCTGGAACGATTTCTCCTTCGAGTTCGAGGTTGGTTTGGACGGTATATACGTCTGCGCCAGTCCCGTACAACGAATGAAAGAGCAGGCCCTCTTGGAGTGGCGAAAGCGGAAGGATGTCAACCAGAGATGGGAACGCAGCTTCTATCCGCTCCACCTGACTGAGTGATAGTGCAACCAAAGGAAAATCTGAAACGCTATGCTCACCATTGCCGCGACGGCAAGTATATTTAGCGATCGACTCAAGCCCCCGCTGCCAGAATGACGCCAGTTCGCGAATGGCAGATTCTTCAAGATGGTTCTGGGCCCAACTGAAGTTTGCGGTAAGCCGCGGCCCCTCAGATCCATCGGCAACCACCGCATCGATCTCGACTAAGTGATGCAGCGGCATTTCAGGGTCGGCGCCACCGGCAAAACCGGCATCATCTCCTGTAGGCAGCCAGGGCTCACCCTCCTGTGTGGCAAATCTGCCGAGATAATTAAAGGCAAGTTGCGGCGAAGGCAAAGCAGCTAGATCTCGAGCCGTCTCAGGATTCAAGTAGCGCAACAATCCGTAATTCAGTCCCCGGTTTGGAATACCGCGCAATTGATCTTTAATCAGCTTAAGAGCTCGCCCTACGCCAAAATGCGCGGCAATGGACTGATCATGATCGACGTCCTGAAGGTTGATGTCTTGGAGGTTGATGTCTTGAAGATCGATGTCTCTAAGATTGAGACGCACAGGAAAAATGCTGGTGAACCAACCAACGGTTCGCGATAGATCCAATCCGCTATCCATTGGCTCGCGGCCGTGGCCTTCAAGATTGATCGTGATCGTGCCGTCATCCGTTGTGCTATAAAGACGCCGCCACTGAAATGCCGCGAGTGCAAGGGCTGTCAGCAGCACGTCATTGATCTGCGCATGAAACGCTTCTGGCACCGAAGTTAGGATTGCGGTGGTTAAATCAACCGGCAATGTCCAATGCAGATTTCCAGCGCTCGCGATATTGTCTTTTTGAGGCTTCAGGGATTTTCCGGAGAGCAGCGGCGCGCCTGACAAGGCAGTCCGCCAATAGTCGAGTTCAGACAAAACAGCCTGCTGGTTTGCACGCTGGGACAGATACTTAGCCCAGTGACGAAAGGGCGTCGTCACGGGCTCAAGTATAGGCGTTTCACCACGAACGACTGCTTTCCATGCCGCAGCCAGATCAGAAAGCAGGATGCGCCATGACACTCCATCCACGGCAAGGTGATGGATCATTAACAAGAGGCGGTGGTCTTCCAAAAACCAAATTGCATGGACGATTCTCCCTGCTTCAGGGTCCAAATTGCACTCGGCTTCACGCGCCGCAGTCTTGGCTGATTCAGTAGAGCTGGCACAATCCAGAATCGTTAAGCAATGCGCGGCTTGCACCGAGCCACAAGGAGCGATCTGCAAACTGCGATCCGAGCTTTGGCGAAGTCGCAATGAGCCGTGGTGATCAATGAGCAATTGCAGCAGACGAACAAGATCGGTTTCACGTAAATCATCAGGGACTTGCAGCAACACAGATTGATGAAACCGTTTGAATGCACTGCCCTGCTTGAATGCACTGCCCTGCTCAAACAGTGACTGCATGATCGGCGTTGGCATGAGCGCGCCGTCTCCATCGATTGATATCGGCGTAGGTGGATCAGACATCACTGGTTGTGCCGCAAGGGCAAGCGCTTCCGGCGTCTGATGCTGGAAAATATCTCGCGGTGTAAGCAGGAGTCCCGCTTTTCTGGCGCGACTGATGAGTTGAATGGAGAGAATGCTGTCACCGCCCAGATGAAAGAAATTCTGGTTGGCGCCCACCTGCTCAAGTGAAAGCAATTCCGCGAATAAGCGACAAAACGTCTGCTCTTGCGGCGTTCGGGGGGGCCGTTTGCTTTCCCGCTGCCGCGGCCGCGCGCCAATTTTGCCAGTCGCTATCGTAACTGCCGGCTTTTTTGCCGGTGTAACTTTTTCAGACGATGTGTGTGCGGGTGACTGTTGACCTTGCAACTCAAGGGAGACCTCGAGCTGCCGCAAATGTTGCTTTGGTTCTTTCACTGCCTGGAGCAGTATGTGGACGAACGCCGATGCCAAATTGATCACCGACTCAGGTTCAAAAAGATCAAGACTGTACTCCCATGTCCCGGCGATACCGGCGGCATTTCCAGCAGAATCAAAATGCTCATTCAATGTGAGGGCAAGGTCGAACTGAGATTGATAACTGGGAACTACGACTTGCTGGATGTTCAGGCCTGGCAGTTCAACACTGGCTTCCGGCGCATTCTGCAACACCAGCACCACCTGAAACAGCGGATGGCGGGATTGCGTACGCTCCGGCTGCACCGCTTCTACCAGGCGCTCAAATGGCACTTCCTGATGCGAGTACGCTTCCAGAGCAAAACGTCTTACTCTCTCGACTAATTCCGTAAACGTCGGATCGCCCGCTACGTCCGTCCGCAGCACCAGCGTGTTCACAAAGAATCCCACCAGTTCTTCCAACTCCGCTTCACTTCGTCCCGCCACCACCGTCCCAATCGGTATGTCTTCACCCGCTCCCAGCCGCGACAGCAGCGCCGCTAGTCCCGCCTGCACCACCATGAACAAACTCGCTCCGCTTCGCCGTGCCAGCCCCAGCAATCCCCGATGCAGTTCCGCATCCAGCTCCAGCGGCGCCGTTCCGCCGCGATAACTCATCACCGCAGGTCGCGTTCGATCTGTGGGCAACAGCAGCTCTTCCGGCATCCCCTCCAGCGCTTTCCTCCAGAACTCCAACTGCCGGCTGATCACGCTCTCTGGATCACTCTCGCTGCCCAGCAATTCCCGCTGCCACAGCGTGTAATCTCCATACTGAACCGGCAACGGCTCCCATTCCGGCGTGTGATTTTTGATCCGCGCTCGGTATGCCTCTTCCAGATCGCGCGCCAGCGGCCCCAGCGACCATCCGTCTCCCGCTATGTGGTGCAGCACCAGCAGCAACACATGCCTGTTCTCGCTCAACTGGAACAACCACAGCCGCAGCGGCAGCTCCCGCTCCAGTTCGATCCCCACTCCCGCCGCTCCCGCTAGCCGTTGTTTCAGTTCCGATCCATTAACGCTCTCCACCGTGAGCCGGGGCCGCGCTTCTTCCCCGCTCAGCACTCTCTGGTACGGCACTCCTTCTTCCTGCGGAAACACTGTGCGCAACGCCTCATGCCGCTCCACCACATCCCCCAATGCCTGTTCCAGCACGGCTTGATCCAGCTCGCCTTCCAGCCGCAGCGCCAGTGGTATGTTGTACGTCGCTCCAGGCCCTTCCATCTGGTACAGAAACCACAGCCGCTGCTGCGCATAGGACAACGGCATCCGCTCCGGTCGTGCTTTCGCCATCAAAGCGGGACGCATTATTTGTCCTTCACTCTCTGCATTCAGCCGCTCTTTACTCAGCTTCTCCACCAACTCCGCAACTGTGGGTGATTCAAACAACATCCTGATGCTTACCTCTTTCGCCAGCGCCGTTCTTACCCGGCTGGCCAGCTTAGCCGCCAGCAGCGAATGCCCTCCCAACTCAAAGAAATTATCGCGAATACCGACACGCTCTGCTCCCAGCACATCCGCAAACACCGCGCACAACACTTCTTCTTCCGGTGTCCGTGGGGGTAGTTGTTCATGGCTTTTTTGATCAAGAGACGGAAGAGCGCGGCGGTCAACTTTGCCGCTGGGCGTCAACGGCCAGGACGACAGGACGGAGATAACGCTGGGCACCATGTATGCCGGCAACGATTGGTGCAAATATGCCTGGAGTACTTCTTCCAAGTCCCTATCCGGGGCTGATCCGGATTGCTGAACAATTACATACGCCGCGAGTTGCTTCACGCTGCCTCGCTCCTGCATCATCACGATGGCGTCGGCAACACCGTCGTGAGCTCTGAGCGCGGTTTCGATTTCACCCAACTCAATCCGGAAGCCGCGAATCTTTACCTGATGGTCAACACGGCCCAGGAATTCCAGGTTGCCGTCCAGCATCCACCGAACCAGATCGCCTGTTCGGTAGAGCCGCGCTCCCGCCCCTGGCGTAAATGGATCGGCGATGAAGTTTTCTGCGGTAAGTCCAGGGCGGTTCCAGTAACCACGCGCTACTCCCGCGCCGCCGATATACAACTCCCCAGCCACGCCAACCTGCGTCAGCTCAAGATGGCTGTCGAGCACATGCAAACTGGTATTCGCAACAGGTTTGCCAATGGGAACGGTGCGTGCGTGCGGCGCACATCTGGCATATGTGGACTGAACTGTGGTCTCAGTCGGACCATAAGTGTTCCAGAGTTCAGCAGAGAGCTTCTCATAAAAGACCTCCACGAGCTCAGGTTTGAGCGCCTCTGCTCCGCTGCTTATGATCCGAAGCGACTTCCATTGCTGAATCTGCGGATGATCAAGCAATGCGTCCAGCAAAGAAGGTGCTAGATCGACATAGCTGACCGATTTCTCAATCGCAAGCTGCAGCAGATATTCCGCGTCCCGCTCACCTCCTGGCGCAGCAATGGCAATGCGAGATCCATACACCAAAGGCAGAAAGATTTCCAGGATCGATGCGTCAAAGCTGAAGGAGGCCTTCTGCAACACGCAATCCGGCGGCCCGAGGGACAACGCTTCGCCAGCCCAGAACAACTGATTGCAGACCTGCCGATGCTCCACGGCAACACCTTTGGGCCGTCCGGTGGATCCTGATGTATAGATGATGTAGGCAAGGTTTTTTGGATTGACCTCAGCCGCCGGAGGATGATGAGGCTCTTGCGCGATTCGGTCCCAGTTCGCATCAAGAGCGATCACCTTGGCATGACGACTGGGCAAATTTGGAAGCAGCGTGCTTTGAGTGAGCACCAGGCTGGCGCCGGAATCCTCAAGCATGTAGTCAAACCGCTCTTGAGGATAAGCGGGATCAAGCGGCACGTATGCGCCGCCCGCCTTCAGCACGCCCAAAAGCGCTGCCAATAAGTCGAGGCTACGTTCCATGCAGATCCCAACCCTTATATCGGGGCCCACGCCCAGCTTTACAAGATGATGCGCTAACTGGTTCGCTCGACGATCAAGCTCACGATACGTCATGCGCTGCTCTGCTACTTCAGCGATGATCGCCAAAGGTGTTCTGGCAGCTTGCTGTGCAAACAGATAGTGAACGCATGAATCTTTGGGATAATCTGCAGCGGTCTGGTTCCAGTCGGTCAGCATGCGCTGGCGATCGGCGTTGGAGATCATTTGCAAGCGGCGCACAGCTACCTTCGGTGCGACAATTACCGAGTCCAACAGTCGCCCAAAGTCACCGGCCATCTGTTCAATTCGCCAGCGATCAAACAAATCACGGTTATATATCCAGTAAAGTTCAAGCTTGTTTTCCCGCTGCCACGCATACAGCTCCAGGTCAAGACGAGCGCGCGGCTGATCATCCAGAACAGGCTCAACTTGAAGGCCGGAAAGAGCATGGATGCTGGCCGGCGCATTCTGAAGCGCGAAGATGACCTGGAAAACCGGAGGGTAGTTGAGGCCGCGTTGTGGAGAAACTTCGCGCGCCAGTTGCTCGAATGGAACATCCTGGTGGCGATAGGCATCCAGCGCAGTTGTGCGCGTCTGCTTCAGCAAATCAGAAAAACTTTGCTCAGGATCGAGCCGCATCCGCATCACAATGGCACTGGAAAAATATCCAATCACTTTTTCCAGGCGCGGGTCTAGGCGGTTTGCAACGGGAGTTCCGATGAGGACATCGTCCTGACCGCTGTAGCGCTGCAATAGCACGGAGAACGCCGCAACCAACACCATATAGAGCGTGCAACCATTACTGCGGACGAGATCTTGCAGAGCGGAGAACTGGTCCTCGGGAAAGGTTAAGTGCAGTAGCTCTCCGGAAAAACTTTGCCGCGCCGGGCGCGGCCTGTCACGCGGCAGGTCCAATTGGTCAGGCGCTTCGAGTAACTGTTTGGTCCAGTAATCCAAAGCAGCAGACCGCCGGGGCTCCGCGGCAGCACTGCGTTGCCAGAGAACGTAGTCGGCGTACTGTAATGGCAGCGGGGGAAGAGTGGGTCGGCGTCCTTCTCTGAACGCTGTATACATCGCGGCGAACTCACGGTTAAAAATCTCTTCTGACCAGCCGTCAGCCACAATGTGGTGGAACGTTCGAAGGAAAATATGCTCTTGCGCTGAGAGCTTGATCAGCTTTGCGCGCAGCAGAGGCCCACGCGTAAGATCGAATGGTTCC
>DASXJO010000451.1:0-1899 GCA_036497385.1 Candidatus Angelobacter sp.
GACAGTTGCGTTGCCAACCGGTGCCGCATATGTGCCCGCTTGCGAAGAACTCATATCCTGAGACAGAACTTTCGCGCGCTCGAAGGTGGGTTTCTTATCGGCTCCATTAACCGATGCCGCTAGCAAGCAGAAAGTCAATATGAACCTATGGCATCTCATAGTCTTGAAGGTTACAGCATGAAGGAAGCGGACTCAATCGGTAGTCTTGCGGTGAACTGGATCGCAGCTTATGTTCACCTTGCGTGCGGCGGCGGAAGGCTTCTTCGCCCCTGCGGTGCGTTCCTCTAACGTCGTAGTTTAAGGAAACGCTTCCTTCTGCTGGAGAAGCACCACAACCAAAAGAAATGCCGCCGATTCGTCGCCAAATTCCTCCGCGACATCGCTTATCTAAAAGACTGCGGCCTGTCGCAGCTGGTTCAATTGGGCAACACCCTTCATTCCTGGAAGGACGAGATCGCCACCATGTGGCGCTTCACCCGCAACAACGGCATCACCGAAGGCTTCCACACCAAAATGGAAGTCCTGCAGCGCCAAGCCTACGGTTTCAGAAACTTCAACAACTATCGCTTGCGAGTTAAGGTATTGTGTTCTTGAGATCAGTCGGAGGGGCTCTTGATCAATAAGGGGGGCAGACCCCAGAATCCCAAGTTGATAAAACAATCTTGGGAGATA
The DNA here is from genome assembly GCA_036497385.1 of Candidatus Angelobacter sp. Lineage (GTDB taxonomy): Bacteria > Acidobacteriota > Terriglobia > Terriglobales > Acidobacteriaceae > Angelobacter. The sequence continues at coordinate 673 of DASXJO010000451.1, forward strand.
AGGTTTTGGACAACTCAGAGATCCTGTTAGGCCTGCCCGCCTACCAGATTACCGAAGTAACGATGCAGAAGGGCGTAATCCGGTTTACTGCCCGCTACCAGGGAGCAACCGCTTGCCCGCACTGCAATTCCACCTTTCTAAGAAATAAGGGAAGCCACCTGAGACGGGTTCGCCACGAGAACTGGGGACAGCGGACTTGCATCCTGGAATTAAAGGTTTCCAAGTGGCACTGCCGCGACTGCGGCCGCTACTTCCGTCAGCGCCTTCCCGGCATTCTGCCTCGCCAGCGAAGCAGCGAGGCCTACCAGCAGGCCATCTATCAACAGCATCTGGACGGTATCAACCGCAGCCGCCTGGGCCGGCGGGAGAAAATCGGCGCCGCCACGGTCGAGCGTTACTTTCGCAAGGGTCTCAAGCGCCAATTCCACCAATGGCATCCGCCGCGCTGTCCCCAGATCTTGGGTATCGACGAGCACTTCTTCACCCGCCGCAAAGGCTTTGCCACCACCCTTTGCGACCTCAAAAACCACAAAGTCTATGACGTTGTCCTGGGCCGCTCGGAACTTTCTCTGGAGCCTTATTTACAGGCCCTCCAAGGCAAGGATGCGGTCCGCGTTGTCTGCATCGACCTGTCCTCGACTTATCGGGCCATCGTGCGCAAGCACTTTCCCAAAGCCATCATCGTCGCGGATCGCTTCCACGTCATCCGCCTCATCAACCACCACTTCCTGAATTGCTGGCGCGACATCGATCCCACCGGCTCGAAGAATCGCGGACTGCTCTCTTTGATCCGGCGTCACCGCCACCATCTCACTTCGGAGCAGTGGGAGAAACTGACCACCTATTTTCTCCAGTTCCCCGTCTTGGAGCCGATCTATCGATTCAAACAGAGACTCTGCCAGATCCTGCTGCTCCAGCATCGTACCCGGAAGCAGTGCGGTCGTCTGCTGCCTCAATTTCTGCGTTCCGTCGACGACCTGCTGGACGCCAAGCTTGCCCCACTGGTGCAGCTCGGTGAGACTCTTCGCGCCTGGTGTGAGGAGATCACCGCCATGTGGCGCTTCACTCGCAACAATGGCATCACCGAAGGTTTCCACACCAAAATGGAGATGATCAGCCGACAAGCTTTCGGCTTCCGCAACTTCGAAAACTATAGACTTCGCGTCAAGGTCCTATGTGCTTAACTGGTTTGGGATGCTGGGTTGCCCCCGTTGTTGGCGTAGAGCC
>DASXJO010000452.1:0-2052 GCA_036497385.1 Candidatus Angelobacter sp.
GGTGAATACACTGCCAGCGCCACTAATCCGGTAATAATCCATGGCCAGGGACGGACTGCGTAATGCGCAATGTTGAACCACAGCGTTGCGCCCAGCGAATTTTTCTCGTCGCGCGCACAGAACATGCGCTGCGCCACATAGCCTCCGCCGCCCGGCTCCGCACCTGGATACCATGCCGACCACCACTGCACCCCCAGGTACATCAAGAAAGTAAGAATAGGCAGAGTCCAAATGGCGCTAGAGGTCCAGCCCAAATGGAAGTCGGGAAAGAAAGCTAACGGGTTCGATGTCTGTGCTCCGGTTTTTTGCACCTGCTGGCCAATAAACTGGAGCTGCAATTTCAGGGCTTGCATGCCACCAATTTTCACCACTGCCACCCAGGCCAGCACCACCACCATCGTCATCTTCAAAGCAAACTGGAACAAGTCTGTAACCAGCACGCCCCACAATCCACCAATGGATGTGTAAATACCGGTAAACGGAATCAGCACAAAAACGCAGATCAGTAGCGCGGTGTGGCTGGGCGCTCCAAGCGTGTAATGCAAAAGGGTGTGTCCGCCGAGCGTGAGTTGCAGGACTTTGCCCTGTGCAATGAGCGGCCCAAGCAGAACGGCGATAATGCTGACCATGGCATTCGTGACCCAGCCCAGGATGAGGCAATTCATGGCCAAGCCAAGATAGATGGCTTTGAATCCGCGCAGAAATGCCGCCGGCTTGCCGCCATAGCGAATCTCAGTGAGTTCCACGTCCGTCAAAACTTCTGCTCGCCGCCAGTAACGGGCAAAGAAGAAAACGGTCAGCATGCCGCCCAGACAAGAGGTCCACCAGATCCAGTTGCCGGCGATTCCCTGCGTTGCAATCACGCCGCTCACAAACAGCGGAGTGTCAGCGGCAAAAGTTGTGGCCACCATGGAAGTGCCGGCCAGCCACCACGAGACATTACGTCCGGACACAAAAAACTCTTCAGTGTTGCCACCCGAACGACGGCGGTAATAAATGCCAATCGCCAGGTTGATCAGCAGGTAACCGCCAATCACGATCCAGTCAATCCAGGTCAGTGGCATAAGCTCTCCTGTCCGCTCAAGGCGTTGCGGCTTAACGCCAGACTAGCAGATGAACCCGCCACCGGAACCCGGGGAAACCGCTTAACCAACAGTAGTGGGTCAGTTTAAATGATACTGACTCACTACTGGGTATCAGCGTCTAGCGATTCGCTTGCGAATCTCGGACTTTAGTCAGACGTTCATCGCTAAAGCAATGAATTTCCGGTCAGCCGAGAATGTGGAGCAGCCCAGACTCACCCATTTCTGGTATTGTTGCGCCATGGTGCTAAAGGTGGTGCAAAAGTTCCTGGTTGCCGGCATTCTTCTGCTCGCGCTCTCGTCTCTTGCTATTGCTGGCGATTTTCAGCGCGTAGGGCCGGTCCATCTAGATCATGACGGTGAAAAGTGGGCACAGAAAACGCTGAAGAAACTTTCTCTCGAAGAAAAAATCGGGCAGATGTTCATGATCCGGTTGGCAATGCCACAATTTGTGAACCTCAAGAACCCTGAATACCTGAACTGGCTCGACCAGATTCAGCGCTATCACCTTGGGTCTGTTTTACTTACTGTGCCTGCTGAAGGTCCATCTCTTTCCAAGAGCGAACCCTATGAAGCAGCCATGCTAGTCAACCAGCTTCAGCGCGCGTCTAAACTTCCTCTGCTTGTGGCAGCAGACTATGAACGCGGGCTCTCCATGCGGCTGAATGGGACTACAGTCTTCCCCCACAGCATGGCCTTTGGGGCCGCTGGAAAGCCGGAGTTTGCCGAACAGTTTGGAAAGATCGTCGCCCAGGAATCACGCGCTATCGGTGTGCAATGGAACCTGATGCCCATCGCAGACGTGAATTCCAATCCCGTGAATCCGGTCATCAACACGCGCTCTTTCGGTGAAGATCCCGCACAGGTAAGTGCCTTGGTGACGGCGTACATCCGCGGAGCGCGAAATAATGGCCTTCTCACCGCCGCCAAACATTTTCCCGGACATGGTGATACTTCTACCGATTCGCAT
>DASXJO010000453.1:0-6038 GCA_036497385.1 Candidatus Angelobacter sp.
TTCGGCCTCAGTTCTTTGTTTCATAATACGCCTGAAAAGATGCCCGCCGAGCATACTATTTTTTATCCCGGCAGGCATTTGCCAGTTTCTAACCCGCTGTTGGCCAAGGCTTTACTCGCCCTCGGGTGGCAAATACAGCGCTGGCGTGTTGCTATTCTTCATGCTTTCGTTGAATGCAGGCACGTCCGTGGACATGAGTTGTTTCCATGCCGCCAGTTGCTGGTCCAGTTGGCTGCGCAGCATCTTGAAAACCTCATATTGCTGCTGTGACGGCGCGTTATCTCCCGCCTGAACAATGGCGCTGAAGCTATCCAACTGCTCATTCAACATATTGGGGAACGCCAGGTTCGCTTCCGATCCCTTCATGTTCACCTGAATAAGACGTTCTTCAACCGGCGCCATTTTCTTATCCAGGGCGGCGGCTTGATCAAGCAAACCTTTCATCTTTGGATCATTATCAAAACGCTGCTGCACTGATTTGATTTCAGTCCGCATAGTACGAACCTGGTTCACCGCCCGATGCAAATCATCGTTCGCTTTATTGATCTGTATCGCCAGTTCGAATTGCTTGCGCAGGTCGTCAGGGTTAATGCTCTTGGTGCGCGGATCCGTCACGATTTCCAGCGGCTGCGATACGCTCTGTTTTCCGGCCGTAAGTTTCACGGTATATTGTCCCGGCTGTGCTATTGGTCCTTGCGGACCCGCATCACTGTAAAACGCTCCCGGAATTTTTACCGGCGGCTCCCAGCGCAGGTTCCAGGCATATCGATTCATACCAACTGCGGCAGGGATTGTGGTGACTTCCTTCACCTGATCGGGCCATTCCGGCGGCTGCTCGTCACCTTTCTTTTCCTTGCTGGAGAGCGTTCGAACCACTTTTCCTGCCGAATCCAGAATCTCAAGCTTTACTTCATCCTTTGGCGCAGCCTTAAAGTAATAGTTGATGATCGCTCCCGGCGGCGGATTGTCCCCTACCGGCCCCCTCCGTTCAATGTCCGTCGGCAAATGCAGACGCAGCGCCGTCTCTGGTTTGAACAGCACCATCTCCGTGGCGGAAGAAACTGAGTCAAGCTGCCGCAGCGGAGTAATGTCATCCAGCACCCAGAACGCGCGTCCATGGGTCGCGGCAATCAGGTCGTCGCCATGGATTTCCAGATCATGAATCGGAACCGTCGGCAGGTTCAGTTTTAGCGGCTGCCAATGGCCGCCGTCGTCGACGGAAAAATAAACTCCAGTTTCCGTTCCCGCATAGAGCAGGCCTTTGCGCTTGGGATCTTCCCTTACGGAGCGCACGTAGGCACCTTCAGGAATGCCGTTGGCCGTCAGGATCCAGCTCTTGCCGTTATCCCGGGTGCGGAAAATCAGTGGCCGAAAATCGTCAAATTTATGTCGATCGACAGCTACGTACACCGTGTTGGGATCATGATGTGACGGCTCAATGATGCTGATCATGCTCCATTCCGGCATGTCTTTAGGCGTCACGTTGGCCCAGTGTTGGCCGCCATCTGTAGTGAGTTGAATCAGGCCGTCATCGGTACCAGCCCAAAGCGTGTCTTTCTTCAGCGGCGACTCAGCCAGGGCAAAGATCGTGTCATAGTACTCAACGCTGGTTATGTCCAGCGTGATGGGGCCGCCAGATGGCTTTTGCTTGGACTTATCGTTGCGCGTCAGGTCGCTGCTGATCGCCGTCCAACTCTGTCCGGCGTTGGTGGATTTAAACACCATCTCCATTGCTGTATACATCGTATTGGGGTCATGCGGTGAGATCATCAACGGCGATGTCCAGTTAAAACGATGCAGCAGTTTCTCTGCGCCATTGCCGGAAACATCCAGCGGCCAAACTGAGATATCCACTACCTGGTCGGTGCGCTTATCAAAGCGGGAAGTGAACGCCTCAGCGTTCGCAAATGTAATGTTTGGATCGGGCGGATAGGGCGCAATATATCCGCTTTCCCCGCCGCCAACCGGATACCAATCCTGCCGGCCAATCACCCCATCGTCGTCATAGCTCTTAATCGCGATGGTGGAATTATCCTGCTGCGCGCCATAGATGTAATACGGCCAGCGATTATCGGTGATCACATGATAGAACTGCGCCGTAGGCTGGTTATACTGCGTGGACCACGTCCGCCCGCCGTCCAGTGAAACCGTCGCTCCGCCGTCATTGCCGTTAATCAGATGATCAGGATTGTCCGGATCAATCCACAAGCCATGGTGATCACCATGCGGCGCGGGCAGCAAGCCAAAAGTGCGTCCGCCGTCCGTCGACCGAAACATGCCGGTGTTCAGCACATAAACCGTGTCCGGCGATTTAGGATCGGCAAAAATGTGGCTGAAATACCAGGCGCGTTGTCGCAAGCGTCCGTCTTCATTCATCCGAATCCAGCTATCGCCGCCATCATCCGACCGATACAGCCCGCCTTCTTTCGATTCCACCATCGCGTATATCTTGTTTGAGTCTGCGCCGGAAATCGACACGCCAATCCGTCCCATAATTCCCGCGGGCAAGCCGTGCCCTTCAATATGCGTCCATGTAGAGCCGCCGTCCGTCGATTTATACAGTCCGCTGCCGGGGCCGCCGCTATTCAGGCTCCAGGGATTTCGATAAACCTCCCACAGCGACGCAAACAGCGTATTGGAATTGTTGGGATCAAACACCACGTCAATGGCGCCGGTCTTGTTGTCCTTATATAGGACCTTTTGCCAGCTCGCGCCGCCATCGGTCGTGCGGAAGACGCCACGCTGTTCATTCTGACCATATGCGTGACCCAGCGCGGCTACAAAGACTATATTGGGATTTCTGGGATCGATAATCAACGCGCCAATATGCTGCGTATCTTTCAGGCCGACGTTTTTCCACGTCTTGCCCGCATCCACTGATTTGTAAACGCCGTTGCCATAAGAGATGTTGCCGCGAATGCACGCTTCGCCCGTGCCTACATAGATCACATTGTGGTCAGACTGGGCCACGGCGATCGCGCCGATCGAGGCGATGGGCTGCTTATCAAACAACGGCTGCCAGTTCGTGCCCGCATCCATGCTCTTCCACACGCCGCTGGAGGCTCCGCCAAAATAGAAAACGTTTGGCTCGCCCGGAACGCCGGTCACGGCCAGCACGCGTCCACCGCGGAACGGGCCCACTTGCCGCCAGCGCATCGCGCCAAAAACTTTTTCGTCAATCTGTCCTGCTGCCGGCGGAGGTGTTTGCGCCGGGGCCACGGTCTTGGTCGATGACTTTTTGGCCGGTGCGCCGGCAGGCTTCTTGCCTTGCTTGTCTTCAGACGTCTGAGGGTCCTTGGGTGACTGAGCAAATGCGGTGGAGAAAAGACAGATCAATGCCAAAACAAACACGCGACTCCGAAGGATCATAAGCGGACACAGCTCCTTGATGTGGACCAAGCGGGGTAATGATACGGGTGTTATGGAGCAAGTTGCAATTTATTGATGAATCCAAAAAATAATGTCTTAATCATTAAGGATGGTCATCCCGACGGCCGTAAAGCGAGCGCGCGTAGTCACCAGCGCGCGAGTAGGACGGAGGGACCTTGTGTTTATTTCTAAAATCGCCCCGTATTTTATGCAGCTCCGAATAGTGTCTGCGAAACGTGTCTTAAAGCGGGCACAGACCCGTTGAATCCGTCCAAAAATGTTTACTATCTAGTAATTTTTGCCGCACCCCCCACCCTCCCTTCGTCGGTTTTGTTGCAAACAAAAAGCTAACTGCAATTCGAAAGGACTGTTGACAGGATTGTCGAAGCCTTTTTTCACGTTTTTTGATCTCGAATCGCGTTCAATTTTTCAGCCGTCCCGATTGCCGAATTTACTCTTTGGTTAATAGACAAAGGGCTCTTGACCACATTGATTTGATGACTGATTTGCTGGTTTTCAAAGATAAGGTTTCCGCCGCCTGGGCGGCAGAACTCGAGGGGCCACGACACCTTGCAGGATTAATTAAATCGTTTTTTATTCGCCGTGTCAAGATATCTTCCGCTTAGCGGGGTAACACACGCGCCCTGCGGCGATCTCATACGAGTGATAGGCGCCGACGCGCCGTAGCGATATTGCTTAGGATAACTTTTGTTCGAGCCAGTCGTAGCCATCAAAAACATACATCTTGCCTTGGTCGAGCGATTCCATTGCATTTTTGAGCGCATCCAGCCGCTTACCTGAATCGCCCGCGAATCGCTGCCGCAATTCTTCCGCAAACAAGTCGCGCCACACTTCCAGTCCTTTTATGCCGTTGCCGCTCAGCCCGTAATACACCTCGCTTGGTGCCCATCCGAGTTCGAGAATGAACTTTAGATATTCTCGTATGAGGTCGTCTCGGAAATTCGGGCCGACCTGCTTCTCTGAATCGGCAATGCTCCAGACGCAGTACGACCACATCCGAGCCAAGTCGCCCGCTATGCGGTCTGGAGGTTCCACTTGGTGCTGCGCAGCCTTGGAAGTAGCACTTTTGACAGCAGCACACGAGAGACCGCGGAAATCGTATGCGATTTCATAAAGTAGATAAGCAAATGGCGTTGGGAACTCAGAATTGGCAAGATCGCTGTCCCAAATATCCGTATTGAATTTTGAATGCTCCTGGACAGCATGGAATATATCGTGAAGGTCGGAAATATAGAAGTCTCCTTCAGCCCGTTCCTTGATGGCTGTCTCAATGGCAAGAACCATGGTTTTGACTGCGAGGTAAACCGGGCACTGTGAGCGCCTGCTCATTCCCTGGCTTGTGTCATAGGCTCGACCTACATCGTTGTATTCGGTATCAAGTTTGCTGCTGTTGAGTTCTTCAATGGCGGAAATAACCAGCGGATAATCCGCTCTGGTTTCCAGATACCATTTTGGATTCAGGAATGTTTTTTCCATCAATTCCCGTTCCGCATCCGTGTACTCAAGATTTTCCAGCCCTCCATAGTGCTTGACAACAGCAGACCGCAAAGGAGACGCCGCACGCAGCAACTCGCGAACCACAACGTCAACAGCGCCAAAACGGTTATCCAGTGACGTAAGAAACTGGATATTGGACATTAATTCGAGATGCACCATTGAGTTGGACTCAATTAATGCTGCGACAAGCTTTGGGTTAAATAGGACTGCCGCCCCGCTTGCAGGCAATTGGGCGAGCCTCTCTTTGTTTTTACTGATGATCCGTTCGACCTCGTCAAATTCGTCCTCACGGAGTGCCGCTTTGATGACGCCTTCCAATCCGTCGATATTTTTATTGGTTAGCTTGGCTTGATACCATGTGCTCCAACACCACAGGGCTATTCCAACGGGCGCTATGAAGGCACCAAGGCTGAGGCCAAATTCGACTAGATCAAGTCGCCAGTGGAACGGCGGTTTAACGCCAAACGGGGCGTCGCGGACGATAATGCAGATAAACGACAAACAAATGGCCGCCACCATCCGCCACGCTGGCACACACAGAGCTAACGAGCGGCGTCCAACGGGCCGCGCAATAGAAAAGATGGCCAAAGTGATACTGAAGACAGTCAGCAGCGCCGCAAGGGTCATAGCTCCTTCCTTTTATGCTTTCAATAAATGCAGAGTACCACCAATCTCCGTGCCCGTCGTGGCCCGCAAATGAGGCACGGGCAGAACACGTTGTGTTTTGCCCATTTATCTGACTCACTACAGTTCCAGCGCCGCCAGGCGCGACTGATAATAGCTCGGCACGGTCTCGAGCGAGCGAGAGACAAGGGAAAAAATAGGGCGGGCAATCCAAATCCTTGCTGCCGCAGGCCGGAGCGCAGCGAAGCGGAGCGACATTAAAACTCGAATCGCGTGCTTAATTTGTTGCCCTATTTCCCCGTAAACCTCACCAATCCATCCCGATAATCGATTGTCAACTTCATGTTTTCCATGGCGCTGAAGCCAATTTGGCCGGAGATTTCGAGACCCAGGTCTTTGCTGATGGAATGAAGATCCAGCGTGCTGATGCGGTCGCTGCGGGTTATCTTGGCAAATCGCAGCGTCGCGTCGTCGGCGATGAAGGCGCTGTTTACCACCCCGCTGGCCCCGGACATGGGCGAATTGAA